>JAJQCH010000106.1 GCA_021202795.1 Oscillospiraceae bacterium | reverse complement strand
TCTATTGAAGCTTTTCGCGGATGTGTTCAACTTGCACTTGCAATTTTCGTATATTTACCAATTCGACCGGGACAGCTACAATCAGTTTATCGCCCGGCTGACGGAGCGGATGCACGCCCTGGGTTATATAGTAGCGACGGCTCTGGCTCCCAAAATCTCTGACAGCCAGCAGGGGCTTCTCTACACTGCCCACGACTATGCCTTCCACGGGCAGACGGTGGACTATGTGGTGCTGATGACCTATGAATGGGGCTATACCTACGGCCCGGCTATGGCGGTAGCGCCCATCGACAAGGTTCGTCAGGTGCTGGATTACGCCGTGTCCGTCATGCCGGCGGGAAAGATACTTCTGGGCGTGCCGAATTATGGATATGACTGGACGCTGCCCTTTGTTCAGGGTTCGGCGGCAAAGCCTCTGACAAACTTGCAGGCTGTTACCCTGGCAGAACAAATGGGGGCCGCTATTCAATTTGACGAGACGGCCCGCTCCCCCTTCTTTCTCTATACTGACGAAGGCGGCGTCCGGCACGAGGTCTGGTTTGAAGACGCCCGCAGCCTCCAGGCAAAATACGCCCTTGTCAGCGAATATGGTCTGGCAGGGATCAGCTTCTGGAACCTGAACAACCTGTTCCGGGCCAATTTCCTCGTTCTGGAATCCATGTATAGCGTGGAGAAGGTCATTTGACGGAAAAGAAAAGGCACAGCTTTCGAGCCGTGCCTTTATCGCATATTTTATCGGATAAAATTGGTCGCCACGCGGGGTTCCTTTTCCGGCAGGCCATAGGTCTCCCGGCCCAGCGCGATGGATTTTATGAGAAACGCCATGTTCCGTCCCAGAGCGCGCATGACCTGGAGTCCCTCCTGGTCTTTTTCCACATCCTCCGCCGTAAAGCCGTGGACGCTGTTCCAGTATTGACTGGAGGCCACAGGCATACCAGAGATGGTAAAATACTTGTTCAGCTCGTCGAAGGTTGCAGAGCAACCGCCCCGGCGAGCGGATACAACCGCCGCACCCACCTTCATGGTCTTATCAAAGTCGGTGGAATAAAACAGCCGATCCAGGAAGGAGATCAGCGTCCCGTTGGCGGAGGCATAATACACCGGGGAGCCGACCACCAGGCCGTCACACCGGGCGAACAGCTCTGCCGCCTCGTTCACGACGTCGTCAAAGACACAGCGGCCCGTCCTGGCGCAGCTTCCGCAGGCGATACAGCCCCGGACATCCTGGTTTCCCACCTGGATGGTCACAGTTTCCAGTCCCTGTTGCTCCAGCGTATCGGCTACCTCCCGCAAGGCTCTTGCCGTGCAGCCCTTCCCATGGGGACTGCCGTTTATCAGTAATACCTTCATGCTTCTATCTCCTTATTTCATCCCCGCGCATCAAACGGGGCAATTTACAGGTCATCGGGCCAGAAGCTCCTCCTCAAAGGGAATATCCTGGCAGAGAATTTTATCCCAGGAGAACAGACCGATCAGCTCTCTGGGCGAGACCGGCTCCTGCTTCGGCAGAAGCCCGGCGACATAGGCCAGCAGGCCGATCAGGGACTCCGGGCTATGACTTTGGCGCAGCGCCTGGGTGCCGAGGCTGCCGAGCCGCTTGGAGAGCTTGCCTCCCTGTGACACCAACAGCGGCCCATGGCAATACGCAGGCGGAGTTCCGCCCAGCGTCTGAATCAGCCACATCTGCCGGGGGGCAGAGGAGAGCAGATCGTGTCCCCGCACCACGCGGGTCACACCCATGGCCATATCGTCCACACTGACGGCCAACTGGTAGGCATAGACGCCATCCGCCCGGCGGATAATGAAATCGCCCACATCCTCCTGAAGGTTTTGAGAAAAAAAGCCATAGTGCTCATCCGTCACCGTGACAGTTCGGTCAGGAACCTTTATCTTCCAGGCAGGGCGGCGGCCTGACGATTCCAATTCCGCACGCCGGGCAGCGGTCAGATACCGGCAGGGGCAGCCCGGTTCCCGGCACTCCTCGCCGGGATGAGGCGCAGACGCAGCCAGGCGCTGCGCCCGGCTGCAATAGCAGGGATATACAAGGCCCTGTTGCTCCAGTGCATGAAACGCCTCCTGATAGAGGGCCGTCCGCCGACTTTGACTGTAGGAGGGTTCCGGCCAGCCCTCATCCCAGTCCAGGCCCAGCCAGCGCAGATCGTCCGCCATGGCCTGGGCATATTCCGGCCTGGATCGGGCCGGATCCAAATCCTCCATGCGGAATATCATCCGTCCTCCAAGGGCGCGGATGTCCAGCCATGCCAACAGCATGGACAGCAGATTTCCCATGTGCATATACCCCGAAGGGCTTGGGGCAAGCCGCCCCGTCTCTGTTGCTTCCATGAAACTATTATAGCGCGGCGGGAGGAGATTGGGAAGGGGGGATTTTCCTGTCTTTTCCCCGTTCGGCCAGTCGAAAGCCCACATATCCGCACAGGATCCCCACCGTGTTCAGGATGATGTCGTCCACATCAAAGATGCCCAGACCCGTCACAAGCTGAAACAACTCAATGCATACAATGCTTAAAAAACCGGTTCCAAGCGTCCGTGCTGCCGAGCGCATCCAGTTATATGCCCTGGGCAGCAAAAAACCAAAGGGAACAAACGGTATAAAATTTCCAAGAAGATTATAAATCGCCCATCTCGCCCATCCAGAGGGCAATAGCCGCAGCAACAGCGACAGCGTCCGAAACGGGATCAGGTTATAATTGACACTGCCCGGCTGGGAGGCCCATTCGATCCTCGCAGTCAATGCCGAAAAGGAGCCGTCGAATTTTATAACGACCAGCATAACCAGCGCCGCCACATATACCCACCATATGATCCTCCATAGTCTGTCCTTTGTCATGTATGCCACTCCTAATTTTGATGCGCCGCTTTATTATACTCCATGAAAAGCAAATAGAAAAGCAAAAAACAGGCCCAGCCAAAGAAAGTAATCCGCTTTTCTTGGCCTTCCTTGAAAATAAACAACAAAACAGGGCATAGTATACACATAAACAAATCAGAAACATATTTTAGCACTCGCAAACTTTGAGTGCTAAAATTCATAATTTGTTCATACATACACATAAATTTGTTCACAAGTTATGTGTATTATATAGTCAAATAAAAAAATATGGAGGTTGAAAAAAATGTTTGATATGATTCCTTTCACTACTACCACCACGAGAAAGCAGTATAAGACCAGCAACAGATGGGATCCGTTCCAGGAATTCTTCGGAACCGTCGTCTACTCCGCCGCCACGGACATCCGGGAAACCGACGAGGCGTTCATGCTGGAGACTGAGCTGCCCGGCTATGACAAGAGTGAGATTTCCGTCAACATGAAGGAGGGCGTTCTGACCATCCACGCCGAGCATAAGGAGGATGACAGCGATAATAAGGATTATATCCGCCGGGAGCGCACCTGGAAGACGGTGGATCGCAGCTTTGAGGTCACTGGCGTAGACGCCGCCGGCATCACCGCCGAGTACGTCAACGGCATCCTGAAGCTGACCCTCCCCAAGCTGCCCGAAGTTATTCCCCAGCAGCATCAGATCGAGATTCAATAAACAACAGTAAATCCAGCTATGGCGACCGCAACTGCGGTCGCCATATTTGTTATAGGCATCAGCGGAAGTGAGGTGCTGAAACACCATCGGTTAGCAGATTCTCCGTCAGCCTGCTTCTTTGTATATCCTAAAGAAGTCCCTTGCGATCTGGTTCAGTACATCTTGCTTCATAACCTGACACGCACCTTTCATCATGATTAGAAGGCCACCGAATTTTGAACCTACACCTTCAAAAAACCGCGTTCCAGCGCGTCGGGAAGAACGAAAGACATCTCGTTCTGTTCGAAGCGGACGGTTACGCGGTCGGCTGTTACCAGATTTTCAGATGGTTCGTCCAACTTAAATGACGCTAAGTTACTTTTTTCGATACACCCCTCTATCAACAAACTCAAGAATCCCTTTGTCGCGTAGCACTTGCAACTGCTGCCGTATTTTGGCCTCTATATTGTGATTGTCCGGGTGTTGACGCTTCAACTCATCGCTGAAGTCATAAACTTCGGATAAGGTAAATTGAACCTTGTTAATTTTATTTACGCAATTTAACACGTCCACCAGCCAACTGCGGCTCTCAATACTGTTCGTTTGCAAGCTTGAAATCTTCCGATATTGTTCGCCCACTTCTTTGGGGTTCACCACTTGCTGGTTTCTGATGATTGGTATACGTCCTTGTTGTGGAATTTCAGATAGCAAGATATTACATCCTACCCAGCCAGCTCTTCTCGCCGTGTCCGACAGAGGTTTCCTTTTCTCAATAACCTGTGGAACAAAGAAAAATTTTGGTATGATTATCAGATCAGTTACATTGAAAGTGTTGGCATATCTGAGAACAAACAAGTCCGGGTTTGTAGTGCTTGTTATTCTCTCAATCATAGTCCCATAGGCACCGTCGGCTATTTTACTATCAATCTTTCCGTTCTTACTTTTCAGTTCAAAGATTTCTCCACAGGATTCGCACTGAAAATCGGCTACAGGCTTATTGTTGTCCAGTTTAACAATATGGGGACTGCCACAGCAGGGACAATAAATATTGCTCTCTACCCAGCTTTCACTCATAACACGTATTCGCTGAGAATTACTTGTATACTGGTTCGCTATCGATTTATCAAAATATAAATTCATTAAAATTCGGTCGATTGTAAAATGAAGTTGAACACCTAAAAAATCCATAGCAATTGAATC
>JAJQCH010000029.1 GCA_021202795.1 Oscillospiraceae bacterium | reverse complement strand
AATCACTATGGATTTTCTTTTTCAAGTGTCCATCTTCATTATGCAATCAACCGAGAATTTACCATCTACCATTTTACACACTTTTCATTTTTTTACAAGACGAAAGGACACAACCATGAAAATTCTTGTTATCAACTGCGGCAGCTCCTCCCTGAAGTATCAGCTTCTGGACATGGAGGATGAAAAGCTCCTGGCCAAGGGCCTGTGTGAGCGCATCGGCATTGACGGACATCTGTCCCATAAACCCCAGAACGGCAAGCCTGTTTTCGACGAGGACGTGGCCATGCCCACCCACACCGAGGCCATCGCCGCCGTGCTGGACAAGCTGACCAGCGCTGAGTACGGCGTGGTGGACAGTATGGCGGAGATCGGCGCAGTGGGCCACCGTGTCGTCCACGGGGGGGAGAAATTCGCCCAGTCCGTCCTCATCAACGACGAGGTCATGGCCGCCATCAGCGAGTGCATCCCTCTGGCCCCACTTCACAACCCCGCCAACATCACCGGCATCGAGGCCTGCAAGGCCGTTATGGGCGACGTGCCTCAGGTGGCCGTGTTCGACACCGCCTTCCACCAGACCATGCCTGGCAAGGCGTTTATGTACGCCATCCCCTATGAGTATTATTCCGACCTGAAGGTGCGCCGCTACGGCTTCCACGGCACCAGCCACCGCTATGTCTCCAAGCAGGCCGCCGCTCTTCTGGGCAAGCCCCTGGAGGAGCTGAAGCTCATCTCCTGCCACATGGGCAACGGCAGCTCCATCTGCGCCATCAACGGCGGCAAGAGCGTAGACACCTCCATGGGCTTCACCCCCATCGCCGGTCTGCCCATGGGTACCCGCTGCGGTGACATCGACGTGTCCATCCTGGAGTACCTGGCCGCCAACACCGGCAAGGACATTAAGGAGCTGACCAATATCCTGAACAAGAAGTCCGGCGTGCTGGGCGTTTCCGGCGTGTCCTCTGACTTCCGTGACCTGGACACCGCCGCCAGCGAGGGCAACGAGCGGGCAGCCCTGGCCCTGGACATCTTCCACTACAGCGTGGCCAAAACCATCGGCGCTTACGCCGCCGCCATGAACGGCGTGGACGGCATCATCTTCACCGCCGGCATCGGCGAGAACAGCGCCTCCACCCGCGCCGCCATCTGCGAGTATCTGACCTATCTGGGCATCGAGATCTGCCCCGTCTGCAACTCCAAGCGGGGCGAGGACATCATCATCTCCACCGAGGACAGCAAGGTAAAGATCATGGTCATCCCCACCAACGAGGAGCTGGTCATCGCCCGCGACACCAAGGAGCTTGTGGAGGGCTAATCCCGCGCAAAGTCATACACAGGAGACGGTTTTGGGTAGTTGACCGAACCACCCCTTTATAAAACGAGCCAATAGTACTTTTCGACCAGCAGCTTCGGCTGCTGGTCGTTTTTCATGCAATCATACACCCTGGCAGCGTCCGTATAAGGTACGCAGCCTTGCCTTAACACATTTCTGATTGACAACAGGCTCATACTGCGCTAAAATACTTTGAAGTTCAAAGTATTGCCGTGCGGCAGATTTACTTACCTCGGCCCGCCAGACGGGTTTGGGAGGGAATAATGACAACAGAGCAGGAGAAAACGCTAAACAATTTTTTCGTTCATGTTTTTAACAAAATCAACAACCTGGAAAATCAGGCCCTGCGACGTGTTGGGGCCAGGAACCTGTCCGTCAAGGAAATTCATGTGCTGGAGGCAGTCAGCGAACAGGCCCAGCGAGATCAGAACACCATGTCCGCCATTGCGGAGAGCCTGTCCATCCAGACAAGCTCCCTGAGTACCTCCGTCAGGACCCTTGTGCGCAAGGGCTATCTGACCAGGCGGAACGGGGTACAGGATCGGCGACAGGTCTATATCACCCTGACCGACAAGGGCGAGGCCGTCAACCGGGTACACAGCCAGTTTCATGCCCAGATGGTACGTAGCGCCGCCGCACAATTCAGCGACGAAGAGATAGAGCTTCTGACGCAAATGCTGGAGCAGCTTGACCGCTTTTTCGCGGAAATGCTGGATCTGGGTGAGGGTCAGGAGGACACCTCCAACAATGCAGACACAATTATGACATAGAAACACACAGGAAAGGATTTTTGACTTATGGCAATCCGTTTTTTGACCGATTCCACCTCCGACATTCTCCCGGAGGAGGCCGACCAAAGGGGCATAATCGTCGTCCCCTTGAAGGTACTATTTGGGGAGGAATCCTACCGGGACAACGTAGACATTACGCACCCGGAGTTCTTTGATAAACTGGAAAAATCCAAGGTATTCCCCACCACCAGCCAGCCCTCCCCGGCAGATTTTCTGCCCTACTTTGAGCAGGCGCGGGATCAGGGGGATACGCTGATATGCCTGCACATTTCCGCCGTACTCAGCGGCACCATGCAGAGCGCGCAGATTGCCAGGGAAATGTGCGGCTATGACAAAATATACATCATCGACTCCAAGGAGGCCATCATCGGCCTGCGGATGCTGGTAGACCTGGGCATTTATCTCCGCGACCATGGCAGCACGGCGGAGGAGATCATTGCCGATCTTGAGAGCGCAAGGGATCGCGTCCGTCTGTTCGCCGTACTGGACACACTGGAATATCTCCACAAGGGTGGCCGCCTGTCCACCGCCGTCACGGTGCTTGGCACACTGCTGAAGATAAAGCCTCTGGTCACACTGAAGGATGGACTCCTGTCCGTTATGGGAAAGGGCCGGGGTACCAAGGACTGCATCCGCCTTCTGCTGGAAATGGCAGGCGACGATTTGCACCAGGACACCCGTCTTCCCGTATATTATGGCTTCACCCGTGATCCAAGCCTGTGCCATCAGCTAAAAGCAGCCACTGACAAGAAATATAACCTGACCGACACCAATATCTATTCCGTCGGCGCGGTCATAGGCGCTCACGTTGGCCCGAACGCAGCGGTATTCGGCTACATTGAAGCCCCCTGAATAGCCTAAAAAGCCGTGGCGACTGTCTATTACAGCCGCCACGGCATTGATTTTGCTGTGCTGAGGAGCTATTGGCGTCCGCAGCATTTTTAATGCAGTCCCCTATATTCAGTCAGCGCTTATCCGAGCTGGCAGATCTGGTCAATCCAGTCGTACAGATCCTCCCCATTGATTTCCGCCTCACCGTGGGGCTGTCCCCAGGCATAAGCCTGATCCACCTCCGCGTCGGAGATGTTCTCAATAGCCAGCGCCAAGTTAAGGGCTTCCACAAAGGAAGAGGCAAAGTCGTCCGTACCAGTGCGAATACGGAAATAAGAAGCCACATCGCTGCCCTCCAGCATGGTGATGGGATTTACGAGATCTACATCTAATTCAGTAAAATTCTCATAATTCTCCGCCAGGGCGCTGTCATAGCCTTCCAGCCCCTCATATTTCCCGGAGGTAATAAGCCCGGCCAGATTGGCATCGTAATGCGTCAGAGTACCGTCAATACTGGCAAACAAAGCGCCGCAGGCATCGCTGTAGGTGGAGTCGTCAAAAGCCGGCACAGCTGCAACACGGGTTTTCACAACGGCTGTGTAGTCCGCCAAAGACGCCATTGTTACTTTCACACTGTTTGAAGCAGCGTCGTCTTCGGCATATTCCACCGTGACCCATTCACCCTCGGCGTTCAGCTCGGCGATGTAACTGTCAACGGCATCCGTATCAAGAATACCATCGACGGTATAGGTCTCCAGCAGATAATCCTCCAGAGAGCTTTCCAGCTTGCTCAGCACATACTCATAATAGGTTCCTTCCCGCAGTCCGTCCAGCGTCAGCTCTGCACCGCTCTCATCCACAAAGCCAAAATCGTTCACGTATTCCACAAACATCTCGGCCAGATCGTCAGACAGGGCCTGCTGATATTCGTTCAGATACCCGGCGATCACGCTGGTGTCCGCCGCAGGACTGGAAATCTCCGTGGCATAGCTCAGGCTGTCGTGATAGAACCACTCATAGCTTATATTTTCGTGGTCAAGATCCGTAATGGGGCAATAGCACTGCGCGGCATAGATGTCGTCCGTTTCCGTCATAATGGCGCCGATTTCCTCCAAATAAGAGGTGTATGCAGCGTTGTTGCCGGTGGTTCCAAGCAGCGCGGACATAGCGCCTCCGGCGCTCTTGCCGACCGAGACAATCCGCCCCGCATCGCCGGCAATATAGGCATCATTATACTTGATAAAGCGAACGACAGCCTTCAGATCTACCAGCGCCGCGCAGCCGGTGCCGATATATTCCCCGTCCTCGTTCACCGTGTCTCTGCCTCTCGTGCCGGGACTTACGACCACATAACCCCGGCTGATATATTCCTTTACACCGGAAGCAGAGGTCGGCGTACTTTGCGCGTAGCCGCCGATGTCGTTTGCAAGGATGATCGGAGCCGTTTCAGCGGTATAGCCGTTCACAACATTCTCTGTAAACTGTCCGTCCTCCGTCATGTAGTCCGCCGGTACGAAGATGTTCAGATACTGCACATCGCTGGTTGGATACAGGCAATAGCTTATGCCTGTCAGCGCCCACAGTCCATTTTGCTCATCCAGCGTCCATTCGGCAGACGCAAGGCTCAACGTCGTGTAGTCCACTTCTCCCGACGGTTCCTCGCTGGACGCCAACGCCGTAATGCTTAGCGAAAAAAGCATCAACAGCGCGATGAAGGCACAAATAAAACGTTCGCAAATTGCAAGTGCAAGTTGGACACTCGGTAGAATGAATTTATGAACCTT
>JAJQCH010000077.1 GCA_021202795.1 Oscillospiraceae bacterium | reverse complement strand
CTCCCTTTGGTTATTCGTTTTGGTCCATTGGCTCCGCGTGGGGCGGGGCGGGGAGGATGATCTCCGGCACCTCCTGGGCCGGTTCCGGGGGCGGGGCGGAGCGGGCCTCCACGGTTTTGCGAACTCTCCGGGCCTTCAGCCAGGGCCATATCATGTCCCGGAAGATATAGTCGGAAATGGCCGCCAGGGGGACGGACAGCAGCACACCGATGGCGCCGAACACCCGGCCTCCCACAATCAGTATGACCAGCACCCACAGGGAGGAGACTCCCAGGGTGTCCCCGTACATCTTGGGCTTAATAATATAGCCGTCGATGGCCTGAAGGATCATGGTGAAAATGAGAAACAGCAAGGCATACCAGGGTTTTATCAGCAGCAGGATGAAGAAGCCGATGACGCCGCCCACGATGGGGCCGAAGGTCGGCACCAGGTTGGCCACGCCCACCACCACGGAGATGAGCATACCATAGGGCATACCGGCCACCAGCATGAACACATAGTTTACAATGCCCACAATCACGCCGTCCAGCAGGTCGCAGGTGATATACCGCCGGAGGATATGGTTGCACTTGGAGGAAAAACGAGCCACCCGCTGGTAATGGCTGCTGGACAGGCTCATACTGAACAGGGCCTTGAGATTCTTTTTCAGCCGATACTTGCCGGTCAGGAAATAAATCGCCAGGATGATGCAGATAATGCCGTTGACGAAGCCCACGCCGATGGTGATGCCGGTGTTAATGATGCTGCTGACGTTATTCTGCAAAAACGTCTGAACAACGGAAACAATCTGCTGCAAAAGGTTTTCCAGGGTTTCCGCCATGTCGGACAGATCAACAGCGTACCCGCCGATCTCAAACTGGGCGTCCGCCATCAGCGTTCCCAGCGAATTGGCATAGGTCGTCAGGTTGCCGATAAGGCCGGTAATGCTCTCGATGAGCTGGGGAATCAGATTCACCGCCAGCAGAGCAATCAGAATCAGGATGGTCACAATGGCCAGAACGATGGAAATAAGGTGTCCGGCTGTCTGCTTTTTCAGCCGCCGGAAAAACAGCCGCTGGTAAAAGGACACCAGAATATCCACCACATAGGCAATGGCAATGGCCCATACCACCGGGGCAACGAAATGGAAAAGGCTTTGCAGCCCGCTCCATACGATCGCCAGGTGCGACAGCACCACATACAAAGTGACAGCGACGCAGGCCGCTATGGTATATGGAATCCACCGTCTCCCCCAGGGAGTCTTGTTCAGCTTCACGATCCGCCGCCCTTTCTTTTGCAGGCTCGGCGGCAAAGCGCCGCCCGCCCGTTGTATTTTTCCATTAGAGCTAATTTATCACAGGATTGTGTCAAAACCGTGAACAGGGTCGAATAGATTTCCAAATTCCACCAAACGGGTATGTTTATTTGCAGACATCGTTGGCGTATTTGAGATAATAGTTAAACAGCCGCTCCCGCTGGAGGGTAGTGCTGTCCATATGACCGGGATAGACCTCATAATCTCCCGGCAGGTTATACAGCCGCTTCAGGCTGTACAACAGGGTAGCCATGTCCCCGCCGGGCAGATCCGTCCGCCCGCAGGATTCCCGGAACAGGGTGTCCCCGGTGAACAGAGCCTCCCCGCAGATCAGGCACACTCCGCCAGGGGTATGGCCCGGCGTTTCGATCACCTGGAAGGTCAGGCTCCCCACATGGAAGACGTCTCCCTCCCCATACCAAACCGTGTCCTCCGGGGGCGTAAACCATTCCTCCCCCGCTACGGCGGCGTCGGCGTCCTTTTTATTCATGCAGACAGTGGCCCCCGTCTCCTCCTTCACCGGCAGAACGGCCATGGTGTGATCAAAGTGGCCGTGGGTCAGGAAGATGAACTTCACCGTCAGGCGATGCTCCTCCAGATAATTCAAAATGGTGTTGGACTCGTCCCCTGGGTCGATAACGGCGCACTCCAGGGTGTCCTCGTCCGTGACGATATAACAGTTGGCCTCGTAAAGCCCTACGGGCAGACATTTTATCAACATGATTCAAAGCTCCTTTGTGTCCAGTAATATTGTGACCGGGCCGTCGTTCTGGCTGAAGACCTGCATATCGGCCCCAAAAATCCCCGTCTCCACCTGAAAGCCCCGCTCCCGGCACAGGCGGATGACCTGCTCATACAGGGGGACGGCAGTCTCTGGTCTGGCCGCCTCGGTAAAGCCGGGACGGCGGCTGTGGCAGTCGGCAAACAGGGTAAACTGGCTGATGATAAGCAGGGCCGGACATCCGGCGGACTGGGGATTCAGATTCATTTTCCCGGCCTCGTCCTCAAATATCCGCAGGCCGCAGATCTTGTCCGCGATTTTCTCCGCCTGGGCGGGGCCGTCGGAGACGTGAACCCCCAGCAGGACAAGAAAGCCCTGCCCGATCTGGCCGTGGACGGCCCCGTCTATCTCCACGCGGGCGTTCTTCACCCGTGTCACTACCGCTCTCATGTGCCACCTCTGTTAATATCCCGGATACCCCGGATGGTTTGCAGCTTATTGATAATGGTTTGCAGCTCTTCGGCGTTTTTCACATCCAGGGTGATGGCCGCCACGGTGGTACCCTTGCCGGTGTCCCTGGCGTTCAGGCTGCGGACGCGGGCATTCAGGCCGTTGAGAATGGTAGCCACATCCATCACCAGGCCGCTGCGCTCGTCGGAAGTAATGTGAACCTCCGCCGTGTAGAAGTCGCTGGTCTCGTCGGCCCATGTCACTTTTATCCAGCGGCCCCCGTCCACATCTCTCTTGTAGTTAACGCAGTCCCGTCGGTGAATGGAAACGCCCAGGCCACGGGTAATGAAGCCAACAATGGGGTCTCCCGGCACAGGCGTACAGCAGCGGGAGAATTTTATGAGACAGTTATCCAGTCCCTCCACCAGCACGCCCTGAACGGCCTTTTGGGGCTTTTGCTGCTGGCGGCGGTCGGCCCGCTCCTGCATTTTCTCCAGCTCTGTCTTTTTCGCGGGGGCGCGGTTGCGGAGAATCTCGTCCCGTATCCGCCCGACGGCGTGGGAGGCGGTCATGCCCCCATAGCCGATGGAGGCGTACACGTCGTCCATGTCCTGCACAGCCATGCGCTTGAGGATATGGGGCAGCATATCCGGGTCGGTGATGTCCGCCATGGCAAGGCCAACCCGCTTGGCCTCCGCCTCAAACATCTCCCGGCCCTGCTGAATGTTCTCCTCCCGCTTCTCCCGCTTGAACCACTGCTTTATCTTGGAGCGGGCCTCGCCGGATTTGGCAATGTTCAGCCAGTCCCGGCTGGGGCCGGCGGAGCTGTTGGAGGTAGTGATGCTGACAATATCCCCGTTTTGCAGGGGGTAGGAGATGGGAACGATGCGCCCGTTCACCTTGGCCCCCACCATGCGGTTGCCCACGGCGGAGTGGATGGAATAGGCAAAGTCGATGGGGGTAGCCCCGGCGGGCAGGCTCTTCACGTCCCCGTTGGGGGTGAAGACGAACACCTCGTCGTCGAACATATCCACCTTCAGGTCGTGGTAAAAGTCCTGGGCCTCGGAATCCTGCTGGCTCTCCAGCAGGCGGCGGATCCAGGCGAATTTCTCCTCGTCCCCCTCCTTGTGGCCGGAGGGGCCGGATTTATACTTCCAGTGGGCGGCCACGCCGTATTCGGCGGTCATGTGCATTTCCCATGTGCGGATCTGCACCTCGAAGGGGATGCCCTCCGTGCCGATGACCGTGGTGTGGAGGCTCTGGTAGTTGTTGGGCTTGGGGGTGGAGATATAGTCCTTGAACCAGCCCGGCACCGGGCGGAACATCTCGTGGATAATGCCCAGCACGTTATAGCAGTCCGCCAGCCCGTCCACGATGACCCGGAAGGCACACAGGTCGAATATCTCCTCCACACCCAGATGCTGGGAATACATTTTTCGGTAGATGCTGTAAAGATGCTTCAGGCGGCCATAGACCTTGCACTTGATGCCCTCCTTGGCCATGCGCTCCTCGATGGTTTTTTCCATCTCCTGCAAAAACTGCTCCATAATCAGGCGGCGCTTTTCCAGGGTGTTGGTAATCTCCCGATAGCCCACCGGGTCAAGATACAGCAGCGCCAGATCCTCCAGCTCGTCCTTCACCTTCTCCACGCCCAGACGGTGGGCGATTGGGGCGTATATCTCCATGGTCTCCCTGGACTTGGAAAGCTGCTTTTCCGGGGTCTGGTACTGCATGGTGCGCATATTGTGAAGCCGGTCGGCCAGCTTGATAAGGATGACCCGGATGTCTTTGGCCATGGCCATGAGCATTTTCCGCAGATTTTCCATCTGCCGCTCCTCCAGGGTGCTGTACTGGACGCGCGTCAGCTTGGTGACGCCGTCCACAATACTCGCCACGTCCTCGCCGAACTGCTCGGCCACAGTCTCATAGGTCGTGTCCGTATCCTCCAGCACGTCGTGGAGCAGGGCGGCAATAATCGACTCGTCGTCCAGACCCATCTCCGCAGCAATGGCGGCGGCGGCGATGGTATGGGTCACATAAGGGGAACCGTCCTTCCGCTTCTGCCCCTCATGGGCGGCCACGGCAAAGTCAAACGCCTGCCGGATGCGCTCCATATTCGCATGGGGATTGTTCTCTAAAACCGTTTTCTGAAAATCCTCAAATGCCTGCTCTGGTACAAATGCCTCCATCTCCATAACGCTCCCTCTCTCCCTGATACAAATTGTCAGCACATTATTTTATACGGTTATCACAAAGGCTTGCCTTTTCAGATGATTTTATTTGGTTGATTGCATAATGAAGATGGACACTTGAAAAAGAAAATCCATAGTGATT
>JAJQCH010000182.1 GCA_021202795.1 Oscillospiraceae bacterium | reverse complement strand
CAGGCTGGCTTACTGTTGATCTGATCGAACGACCCTTTTGCTGACTAACACCATAATCTTTTATCCGCGATGCCACCTTGATTCACGGGCTGCGCCCGCGCTCTCAGCAGGGTACCAACATACCCCCGGCAACTGACGTATGCCCACACGTTGCGAATTACTCTGGGAACGAATTGCTTCCGCGCCCATTTGACTCGCACCCTCCGCGGCCCATTTGACGGCTTGTTTTCCTCCCGGTTTTCAGCTACCCCAGGCTCTCTGTGTGAGCATCACCGCCGTTATCCCCGCTTCAACGGTTTGATAAACATATGAAATTATTAATCATCATACCCCCCTTTGAGGGAAAAGTCAATACCCGCAGCCGTAAAAATTTTGTATGTCATCTCCGGCTCCGGCTGGTCTCCATTCTGCGCAGACGGGGAATCAGGGGCTTCGCCAGCAGGCCGGTGACGACGATTTTCAGTGCGTCGAAGGGCAGGAACATGATCATCCCGCTCCACAGCAGGGCCTTCAGCCCCATCCCGCTGCCCATGTATACGTTTATGATAAGGCCCATATAAGGCACGCCGATGGCGTATATGACCACGAGGCCCGCGAGGCAGGCGCACACAATGCGCCAAAAGCCGGGGGCCTCCTGCCGTCCCACGATAGCCCCCACCACGGCGGCGGCGGGGATATAGCTCAGAAGAAACCCAAAGGAGGGCTGGAACACATAGGTAAAGCCTCCGCCGTTGGTGAAGATGGGGATGCCCACCAACCCCAACGCCACATACACGACCTGGGATATGGCCCCGTACTTCGGCCCCAGCAGCGCCCCGGCCAGAAACACAAACAGCACCTGCAACGTGAAGGACACCCAGGCAGTGGGGATGCGGATAAACGCCCCCACGGCGGTCAGAGCCGCAAACAGGGCGCACAGCACCAGCTTTTGCACAGGAATGGTTTTCTTCATGAGATCCTCTCTTTCGTAAACTTATTCTTTGATTTGGTTTACGATAGTATACCACATTCGCCACGTTTGTCAACAAAAAATAAAAAATGGTTTACAATCCTCCTCGGATGGGCTACAATGAGCCTGGAAATCAGAAGAAAAGACGAGGTGCAGCCGCCGTGAAGGAGCAGATATTGGCCATGCTGACAGAGGCCGGGGAGAGCTATCTCTCCGGGGAAACCATGAGCGCCCGGCTGGGGGTCAGCCGGGCGGCGGTGTGGAAGGCGGTGGACGCTCTCCGCCAGGAGGGGTGCGAAATAGAATCCGCTCCCCGGCAGGGATACAGGCTCACCGCAGCCCCGGACAGACTTACAGAGGGAACGATCGCGCCCCATATCAAATCCCCGGTTCAGCGGGAGAAACTCATCTGTCTGGACAGCGTGGATTCCACCAACAACTATGCCAAATCCCTTGCCATAGCCGGGGGTGCGGACGGCACCGCCATCGCTGCCAACGGCCAGACCGGGGGCCGGGGCCGGCAGGGCCGGAGTTTTGATTCCCCCAGGGGAAAGGGAGTATATCTGACCATGCTGTACAGGCCGGAGGTCAGTCCCGTCAGGGCCTCCACCATCACCGCCTATGTAGCTGTGGCGGTTTGCGACGGCATTGAGGCCGCCTGCGGCGTCCGCCCCGGCATCAAGTGGACGAACGATATTGTTCTGGACGGGCGGAAGCTGGCCGGGATCCTCACAGAGCTGGCGCTGGAGGGGGAATCCGGGGCGCTGCAATATCTCATCACCGGCATCGGCGTCAACGCAAACCACGCCCCTGAGGACTTTCCCCCGGACGTGGCCGCCGTCGCCGTCAGTCTGGCGGAGCATCTGGGCCGCCCGGTGAACCGGGGCCGCCTGTGCGGGGAGATGATCAACGCCCTGGGGGAGATGTACCCCCATTGGCTGGCCGGGACGGGGGATTATTTCCAGCGCTACCGGGAAAACTGCCTGACCCTGGGAAAGCCGGTGCGTCTGCTCCGCCCGAATGGGGTCAGAGAGGCGTTCGCCGAGGACATCGACCAGGACTTCGGCCTGATCGTCCGCTACACCGACGGCTCCCGCGAGACTGTCACCGCCGGGGAGGTCTCTGTCCGGGGCCTGTACGGGTATACAGAGTAACGGCCAGAAACGGATCCTTTCCGCGCGGGAGCAAAACGCCGTGATTCCGTCCGAGGGAAAAGCAAAAAGCATGAAAAAACCCTGTAGTTACTGAAACTACAGGGTTTTCACTTGGCGGAGAAGGAGGGATTCGAACCCTCGATACCCTTTTGGGGTATACACGATTTCCAATCGTGCGCGCTCGACCTGGCTACGCGACTTCTCCAGAGCGATCGAATTAATATGTTATACAATTCAAGCCCTGTTATTATACTCAAATCCCACAGCAAAGTCAAGATAAATTTTCAGGATATACTTCACAAATCTGTTGCTAAATTTTTGTCTTTACAAATCCCCGCGAAGAATTTATAATGAAGAATACAATTATCCCATTCGAATCAGGGATAATCCTGTTCATTGCAAAAAAACACCAAAACAAGAAAGGAAAACACCGAAATGAAGAAAGCATCCAAAGTCCTGGCCCTGGCCCTGGCGCTCTGCCTGCTCCTGTCCGTGGGCGCGTTTGCCAGCGGCGAGGCCTCCGGGGAGGCCGCAGGCTCCTTCGCCCAGGTGGACGAAACCCATTGGGCGGGCGACAGCCTGACCATCGAATCCGTAGAGATCGCGGAGGAGTACGCGGAGTACGTGGACTCCGCCCTATTCGGCAGCATCTCCAAGATCGTCTATGACGGCGGCGAGATCGACGTGGACTACACGACCTACACTGCTATCCTGACCGTGGACGGCGTGCAGTACGATCTGTATAATGCCGAGAACGTCACCTACACCGGCGATGTGGAGATTACTCTGGTAGCCAAGGCCGCCTCCACCAACAGCGGCAGCTCCAAGTTTGGCGACGACGCCGGCAGCCAGATCGGCACCATCTACTTCACCGCCGCCGCCTACTTCGGCGAGGACGGCTATGTGGAGGAAAGCTCTGTGGAGGCCGCCCAGGGCGGCGCTGTGGTCGACGGCACCAGCGTTTCCGGCATGGTCTTTGACTCCGAGGGCGACTACTTCTCCGCCATCTATGCCGCCAGCGGCGAGATCTCCATCACCGACTCCACCTTTACCGCCTTCGGCAAGGGCGGCGACGACTTCTCCGGCTTCGGCATCGTGGCTGTGGCCGCAGGCACCGCCAGCCTGACCATTGACAACTGCGTGTTCATCACTGGCGGCGCGCTCCGCTCCGCCATCTGGTCCGGCGGCAGCTCCACCGTCACCGTGACCAACAGCGTCATCCAGAGCTACAATGACGAGGATCTGGTGGCTTACACCACGGAGGACAACTACGCTGTTTCCATGATGCAGCAGGTACCCTTCGCCCTGGGTCTGACCGGCAACATCCGCGCCACTCTGGTGTGCGGCAGCGGCAACGGCATCTACACCAACTGCCTGGTGGCCTCCAACGGCTGGGCCGTTCTGTCCACCGACTCCGGCAGCGGCAGCCTGGTGGCCACGGACGTGACCGCCGTTCTCGGTACTATCGAGGAGGCCCAGGAGGGCGTTGAGTATGATACCACCGCCACCATCAGCGATGTGGAGTACGGCATTACCCTTGGCCGGGTGGGCGTGCTTTCCGGCTATATCGCCTACTGCGACGGCTTCTCTGACTATGTCTATGGCGGCGACTGGTACGCCCCCGACTATCTGATCATCATCACTGGCGGCTCCGTCACTGTCGGCGCCAGCGACACCAGCCGTTTCTATGGCTGGTCTGACCGCATCGGCTTTATGAGCCACGGCACCACCGTCAACACGGTGCTGGACATCAGCGAGGCTGACTTCGACGTCACCGACACCTTCGTCATGATTAAGTCCGGCGGCGGCAACGGCGAGACCGTGAACCTGACCGACGTCACCGTGAACCTGACCGGCGACTCCGCCTGGAGCGGCAGCCTGCTGTCCGTCATCGACACCGATGACCTGGGCGGCGGCCCCGGCGCCACCACCTTCGTCATCCCCTACAGCGACTATGAGACCTATCTGACCTCCCCGACCTCCGGCGAGGGCGGCGAGACCGTTCTGAACATCACCGATTCCGACCTGACCGGCAACGTGTATGACTCCGTCGGCAGCATGAACGGCGACAGCTTCCAGGCTGACAGCATCACTGTGAACCTGGTGAACTCCTCCCTGACCGGCATCGTCAGCTCCGCCTACGCCGCACACTGCGACGAGGACGGCACGCTCCTGACCGGGGATATGACCGTTGACTCCTATGGCCGGGACGGCACCTATGACTATCTGTCCATCGGACGGATCGTCAACTTCGCGGCTCCCACTGTGAGCAACCCTGTCAGCATCACCCTGGAGGGTTCCACCTGGGTCTGCACCGGCCTGAGCTATGTGGCCAGCCTGACCATTGACGACGCCAGCGTCGTCGACGGCGACGTGTATCAGGACGGCGAGCTGGTCGAGCTGACCGCCGGCACCTATGAGAACGTCGTGGTCGTCCCCGCCGGGGCCGACTATGAGCAGGCCGTGGCCGACGGCGTAGCCGCCATCGAGGCCGCCATTGCTGAGGGCATCACCCCGGAGGATCACTCCGACCTGGTGGCCAACACCGACATGGGCGATATGGGTTCCTCCGGCGAGGCTTCTGGCGAAGCTTCCGGCGAGGCCTCCAAGTAATGCAGGATCTGTAACCCCTCACTTCTTTAACCAGCATCCCCGGCGGAATCGTCCGCCGGGGATGTTTTTCACCTCACGCCACCAAATCGAAGAAAACCCGCAGGCGGGGAGAGCGCAGCGATTCCCGCC
>JAJQCH010000028.1 GCA_021202795.1 Oscillospiraceae bacterium | reverse complement strand
CGCCGGTATACACATTGGCACAGTTCTCCTCCTGCTCCAGGTCGGTCAGGTTTTTCCCGTAGCGTATTGTTACGCCTCTGTCCTCGCCTCTGGCCTTGTGGAGCTTGCAAGTGTACCCATCAAACTCCCACTCGCCACCATATACATCAATAACACTGCCGTCCACGCCGCCCAAGATGCCCCGCACGGACGACGGTGTGGAGTGGTTCATGGTGGCGGCTGTCTCTAAGTCCGTCCAGAATGTAAACGGGTTATCGGTCACAGACTTGTCGGACAGCATCGTCATAGCCGCCGCTGCGGTGGTGGCGGTAAATGTGTCCAGTGGGATGCCGGACAGGTCATAGCTGATATGCTCCGCCGACACCGTGACCTTGCCGCCAATAGGCCGCGTGATCTCGTAAATCCTAAACGGCTGGACGTTGGCCGTGGGGTTTGGCTGTGCTGTGATTATCCGCCGGAGTGCCAAATCCTCGTAGTGTATGCCGTCGATGGGGTATTTCATCTCCAGCTCATAGGCTCCGTTGCGTTCCTCGGTGACGGTGCAGGATATTGCGTCCGTCAGCACGCCCAGGCCGTTGGTGTCAAATGCCGACTCCGTGCTCTCGTATAATATCGGCCTCATAGCGTCCACCACC
Source organism: Oscillospiraceae bacterium (assembly GCA_021202795.1). Taxonomy (GTDB): domain Bacteria; phylum Bacillota; class Clostridia; order Oscillospirales; family Oscillospiraceae; genus CAJOIG01. Next base: position 31,947 of record JAJQCH010000028.1, on the reverse strand, counting down.
TCGGTGTGATCTCGATTTTGGTTATTCCGCCCGTCCAGGATATAGCGTTCTCCCCGTTTTCCAGCCGGGGAAACTCCGGAGCCGTGATTGTGCTATTTTTGTTGGCTGTCCCTTTGTATGCGTCCTGCAGCTCGCAGTCCAGGACGATATAATCATCTATCTCCGATATGCTGATAGATGTATAACCGACTGCCAAAACAGCGGCAGAATCACCGTATACCTTCAACAGGGGGAGCGCCGGGAACCACTCATTTTGCAGCGTGGTCGCCTCTGTGATGGTGATTGTTTCCTCCCCGGATTTCAAAAACTTCTGCGGCTTGCAGTCAAAGGTGATGTCAAACGGCGCGAGGAGGTTAACCCGTATCTCGGTTCCTGGCCCCTCTGCAACTCTTGCCATGCGGTAATAATCTGGCTCGGAGGACACCTCCAGGCGCTTGTAACCAAACCCCATCATGAGCCAGCGGTTAATCGCCGCTAGAGCCTTGTCAACGTCCTTGCGCAACACATAGCAGCTCACCTCTGCCCCAACGTTGCTGTAATTGCCATCAAAGTAGTGCAAGTCGCCATTGCGTCCGGGAACCTCTATAGATGTTACAACCGGCTCCGCGCCGTCAAACTCCATCGGCCCCTGCTGCCGGAGGCCAATGCTCCGGCTGTCAACACCGTCAAACACAAAATAATCCCGATTATGCAAAGACTGCCTCCTTCCTGGTCAAAATCTTTTGTAGCTTGTTCGCAATTTGATCTGTCAGCTCGTCCACGTTATCATATTGCGCTCCGTTGACGGTAATGTTAATCGTCATCCCGGCACCTGCCGCCTTGGAGGTGCTTGCCGTCGCCGTGCTTACGCGGTCGCAAATGTCAAAAGCGTCATCTATTGCGTCCGTTATAAGCCCTTGGTTATCATAGATGCCCTCTGCGAATAGCTCCATCATATCCGGCGCAAACGTATGGAAATTAGATAACGGCCCCTCGTCCGGCTCGGAGAATCCGAGGTAAGACTTAACCGTGCTGGCAGCACTGGACACCGCGCTCGACAACGCGCTGAATTTGCTTTTAATGCCGCTGATAAAATTGGACATCAAATCTGTCCCCCAGCTTGACGCGCTGGACTTAAGGCCCGACAACGGGCTGGACACCCTGGACGCGATGTCCTGGGCCGCCGATGATACGCTTGACGCGGCCCCCGTAATCGCATTTTTTAAATCAATCATTGCGTTTCCCGCGGTTGTCCCCAAAGTATCAGGTAGCGTCTCAAGCGCCCCGCTCACGTTGTTAAATATCGTCTTTGCAGCCGAAGTAACATTGCTCAGGTTGCTGTTAATCTGAGCAATAAACTTACTCATAGCGCTGCTAGAGGTATTGTTTAGCGTCTCCGGCAACCCGGACACGGCATCCTTGACCTTGGTGTATACCGACTTGGCCGAGGACGTCACATTAGATAGATTGCCAGTTATCTTGCCAATAAAATTACTCATGGCATTGCCGGAGGTTGTACTCATGGTCGACGGCAGGCCGGATATTGCGTTTTTGAGATTTGTTAGGATTTTGTTTCCGCCTGTTGTCGCCTCGTCCCCACCATCATCGCCAAACTCCACCACCTTGTCCAGGGTGTCCTGCAATATCTCGTCAGATTCCTCCGGCATATCTTCCATGCCGTTGATAAGGCCCTCGACAATATATTCGCCCTGCTTCTCCATCACTGTGGAGGGGCTGGAAATGCCGAAAAAGGACTTGACGCTGTCCAGTATGCTACTTCCAAGCTCTTTGGCCGCGTCCCACACATCGGACACGCCCGCCAAAAGACCCTCGACAATCCCGCTGATGATGTCGGGGACAGCCTCGGCCAGCCCCGTTACAATCTCCGGGATAGCATCGATTATGGCCCACAGCAGTTCGACTCCGGCCTCCAATATCGTGCCGACATTGTTGCCCAAAAACGACACAATGTTCTCGATGATGTCCGGGAGATTTTCGATAAGTGCGGATATTATGTCTGGGATAGCATCTATAATGCCGTTAAGCATCTCTATGGCCGCGTCCATAATAGACCCGCTGGAATTGGTTATAAAATCGCTTATGCTGGAGATAATATCCGGCAATGCCTCGATTATCCCGGTTATTGCCTCCGGGATGGCGTCAACAATGCCCATCAGCATTTCCAACGCCGCGTCCAGAATATCCGGAACGCTGTCGGTCAAAAAATCAACTATAGTTGTGATTATCTCTGGTAACGCCTCCACCAGTCCGGGGATAATCTCTCCCACAGCATCAACTATAGACGCAAGCGCATCACCGGCGATTTCAGTCAATCCAGAAAATATATTCGTCAGCACTTCGTCAACTTCCGCCGTACCGTTGATTACGTCCGAAAAGCCGCCCAGAACATCCCCAGTTATAAAATCTATGAGGTCTGACAGGCCAGGCATGACCTCACCCGCTAAGTTGGACGTTAATGTTGAGAACGCCGTTTTTAATGTGGTGATTGAGTCATTTAATTCTGCCGATGCTGCAACGGTGTCATCGCTGACAATGAGGTTATACTCGTCGCAGGCATCCATCATACTATCCAGCTCGTCAGCCGTAGAGTTTAGCAGCGCCGCCACAGTTTGGGACGACCGCCCAAGCAAGTCCTGTGCCGCCGCCGTCCTCTCCGCCGACGGTTCCATTTTTTGCAACGCGGTCACGACCTCATATAGTTGGTCTTCAGGGCTTAAATCTGCTAAGTCCTCGTAAGTGAGGCCAATCGCGGCCAGTTTGTCGTTTGCTGTCTCGCTGTCGTCGCCTGCGTCGGTTATAACGTTGGACAGTGTACGCGTCGCAGTTGTTAATGTGCTAGAGCTTCCGCCGCAAAGCTCCATGACATACACCCATTTTTGGTAGCTCTCGGCGGACATATTGACGGCCTGTGATTGCTTATCTATTGTGTCCCCGGCGGTCACGCTGTCGGTAATTACATCGCCGAGGGAGCTAATAATAGACGTTAGCCCGTTTGCCGCCAGGGAGGCCGCGGTCAAATCCAACGCGCTAAATTTTCCGTCAGCGTCTTCCGCCGCTTCTCCCGCTGCGGTTAAGCTATCCGCCGCATCATTACTGGCGTCTCCAACTTCGCCGATTCCTCCAGCCGCATCACTGCCAGAATCTCCGGCAGAGTCCAGCCCACTGGCCGCGTCGTCGCCAGCGGCACCAGTTGCGCCAAGGCCGTCCTCTGCGGTGCTTGCCGCGTCGCCTATACCCTCTAGCGCCTCCGCCACAGAGGACGCGCTGGACATAGCATTGTTTATCCCCTGTTCGTAATCATCAGTCTTTAGCGTTATCGATGCATACAGGTCAAATAAGTCCATATTACCCTCCTTCCCTCGCAATTTTGCGGATGATGTCCGCCGCTATCTCCTCGCCCGTCCGCGTGTCCTTTACCGGCGCTTTATGCGGGGTTATAAGGTCGATATACCGGCCCTTTAGGTATTTCCCACCGCCGATTTTGGCGGTGTTCTCGGCGATAATTTGCAGCGCGTCCGTGACGTAGGTCTGATATGCGTTAGCCCGGCGGCGCTCCGCCAACTGGGCTTGTGCAAATCGTATAAATGCCGTTACGCTTTGTGGGCCTCTGTACTCTCCGACGCAGAGCCAGAGGAATTGCCGCTCTGCGCCGTCGAGAAAAAAAGCGTCGTAAACGTGCTATCGGAGATTAGGTCACTGACATCGGTCAGCAGCTTTGTGAGGTCGAGGCTATCCGTATACTCAGCGGGTGTAACACCTTCGATAGCGGACAGGATGGCGATGCAATCGGCCTTATGGCCCTTTAGGAGCGTGACCGCCGCCTTTTTGAGCCACTGAGCGCCAAACTCGCGGCTAGTCATCCCGTCCGGCAGCTTTTGCCGCTGGAACAACGCCGCCGCCTCCGGGTCTTCCGCGATGCTGTAAATCGGGTCTAGCAGGTCGGCGATAACATCAAGCGTCCGCTCCCCCTTAATGTCGGATAGTCTCATATATGCCCTCCTTACGCCTCAGCGGTGCCGGTCTTGACAAACACCTCAAACGGCACGGTGTCCTGGTCAGTAATGGTGTAGTGTCCCGTAAACTCAAAATCGAAGGTGCCTTTCTCCCGGTTGCCACTCTGGAGGGAAAATCCGCCGGTAGACAGGCTGTTCATCATGTGGATTGCGACATAGCCGCCGTTGGTGTCGCCGTTTTTGTCGGAATAGTCGCCAACCCACCAGATGTCCTCAAAATCGGTGTCTGCGTCAACATCATTCCGGGGGACGATTTTGGTCGTGTCGGTGCTGTCGATGTCAGCCGCGCCAACCAGCCGCTTGACCATGGCGGTGTTGACCGTGATAAACGTGCCGGTCATTGTAACCGTCCAGTTATCCAGGCGCTTTAACTCCTTGACGTTGACCGGGCAGTTGTCGATGTCCTCGCCAAAGTCGGTATACTCCGGGGTTGCCTCAAAATTGGTGCCGCCGGAGGTCGCCCCGATGATAGCGGCGAGAATCTCCTCCTCGCTCATGCCGTCGGTGGTATCAAAATCGGACAGCAGCACACCAGCGTTGAGCTGGAGTTCCTGGAACGCCGCCTCCGGGATTTTCGTATATTTCATAATCCATTATCCTTTCTCGTCAATATAGAGTGTCAAATTCTGCCGATATGTTGATATATCGGCGTTTGATGGTTGCGTCCGCGTCATCCTGCAACGCCTGGCACCATGGCTGCCCGCGTTTGAGCCATATTGCGCCCTCGTCGCACTCAATCCGCTTTCCGCCCAGACCCAGAGCCGTCGCAATCTCCCGCGCTTTGGCATTTGGTATCGCCTCGTCCGTGGTGTAATACCACAGGTTAACGGTTATGCTCAGCTCCCCATCGCCCCACGCACCCGTTACCAGGTCATAGGTCAACCAGGGGAACACCGCATCATCAGGAACGGCAGAGGACGGATAAGCCGGGATGCCAAACCCGCTGAAAAAATCTAGCAGCGCCGCCTCTTTTGTCATGTCGGAGGCACCTTCCTTTCGGCGGTGAAGTATTTAAGGACGAACGTGGCGGATGCCGGGGATTGCTTGTCCGCCGGGTCAGATGTTACCCTATAGGTCTGGCCAGTCGCCGCGTCCCGGAAATAGTCATTGTACTCTATTGGGACATCCTGCAACACAAGGGCGCTATACACGCTGGTTACGCCCTCCTGTTCCGCTCGCCGGGCTTCCATTGAGGTATCAAGGGCCTGGTAGTTGTCAAATGTGGCCCCGTCTGTCCACGTAGTCTCCCAGCCGCCCTCATCGCCATATACTCGCGTCTTTTCCAGCAGCACACAGGGACGGGCAAAATCATCTAGCAAGCTCATATTTTCCTCCAGATTGCAAGCCGGGCCTTAAACGCTGTCTGCCATGTCACCGCGCCGCCGGTGTCTGCATCGCTGGCCTTGGTGTAGGAGTAGCCGCCGAAGCTCTCCGACGTGTACGGCCCGGCTACAGTCCCGCCATATTTGGTCTGCCACTCCTCTATTTCCGCCACCAGTGATATAACCGACGGAGGGATTGCCAGCGCCCAGATCGCCCCGGTGAACGTCTCATCCGTCAGCTTTAAATCATCGTTGTATTGATATACTCCATCGTTGTACACGCTGCCAATGACGCGGAAATATTGGTCAGGCTGCAGAAATGACAGCGTGATAGCGTCGTCCTCCACCGTGTAGGTGTCTATATGGACGCCATCCGGCAACAAGAACCAGTTGCGCAAATATCGCAGTATCTCCTCTAGCATTACGCCGTCACCTCCTTGATCGCGGTCAGAATGTCAGCCTTGCGCATTGACGCGCTGACCCCTGTTATACCGTTGGCCTCCGCATACTCCAAAAGCTGTGCCTTTGTCATGCTGTCGAGGTCAACGGTATCTTCTTCCGGCGAGGCTGTTGCTAGCAGCCTCATAGGTTACGCGGCTGCCCCGATGGTCGCCACGACCACGCCGTCAATCAGCTCTGCAAACAGGGCCATGCCGTTGACAACGGTATCATAGGCGGTCATGTTGGTGTAATCAGGTACCTCGTGGATGCCGATGTAGCCGGTGGAATCGGATGTGAAAGTGAATGCCTCGCTCAGGTCAGCGCCATTGACGGGGACGTAATACAGCACAAGGTTGTCCTTGGCCGTGGCGTAGATAGTCCCCTGGGGAACGTTGGAGTTCATAAACACGGTTCCCAGGCCCAGGAAGTTCTCCAGGTAAGACATGCCAAAGGCGGTCTGAAGGGTGACATTGGCGGTTGCCAGATAATCAGCCACGTCCAGCGGGTTGATGAAATACACCGCGTCAACGTTATCATCGTCAAACAGCACCTGGAGCTGTCCCCAAGCCTGCGCAAGGGCCGCCTGGAAGGTGTCGCCGCTCGCGGTGCCGGTGCCGGTCGCCAGGAAGGTGAAGAAGTCGGAGCGGATGCCCCGCTGCACGTCCCGCAGCATCTCGTCGGTGGTCTTGCTCACGGCCTGGTCATAGCCGCGCTCGATGATAGCCTCAGCAGAGGTGGCCTTGCGCCATTTCTTGAGGGTAATTTCCGCCCAATCGACGGCCTCCACGGTGTACTTGCTCAGGGGGATGGTCTCGCCCTCTGCGACCTCGCCGTCCTCCAGGGTGCCGGTGGCCTTATAAGTCTTAAGCAGGGTTCCCGCCTGCTTTGCAATCTTGCGGGTCACGCCCAGGGCCTCCAGCAGCTTTTTGACGCTGTAACCGAAGGTCTCTACAAACTCTACCTCCCTTGCCTGTGCAAGGTCAGCCTTGGTAATCAGGTTAGCATCTGCCATAATTAATTAGCTCCTTTGAACAAATCAAGATTTGCGGCTATCGCCTGACGCCGCTCGCCCCGGTCAGCTATCGCCATGATCTCGTCCTTTGTCATGGTCTTTCCTCCGTTGGTCGGGGGCGTCGAGGTCTCTGCGCCCTTAGTCTCGGAGGTAGCGATAAAATCCGCCCACTCCGTTTTTACGCTTTCGGTCAGCTTGTCCGCGCCCTTTATAGCGCCTTTGCTGTCAAGCTCGATCGCGTCAATATCGGACACTTTCAGCACAGTATCAATCCGCCGCTCCGTGATACCGGCATTTTTCAGGAGCGCCCTGTATGCGGTTTCCTTCGCCCGGTGGGTCTCCTTCGCAGCCTGTTCGGCCTTGTAATCGTCAAAATCCTTCTTGACACTGTTGTAACGCTCCTCCCAGCCGTCATTCCCTGCGGCCTTCAATGCGTCCAGTTCCTTTTGTACGCCGGGGAGCTTGTCCGCGTCCGCCTTGTAAGTAGCTATCTGCTCCTTCAGCGCGTCCACGGTCTCGGTGTGGCCCTCGATGATGGTATCTGCCTGTTCCTCGGTCAGCCCCATCCCCTTGAGTAGCTTGCGTGTGATTGCCATGTTATACATTCCTCCAGTTCTTCGGCCCCGGTGCTTCGGGGAGAATGTTGTATATTATCCGCAGTCCTTCGCGGGAAATATCAAAAATGGAGCCAGCGGTCAAGATATACTTGACTACTGGCTCCTATTGCCCTTCCCGGCTGCCAATTCAGCCGGAGCTATATTTGATTGATTTTTTTACTTCCAGGATGATGTATCCGTTACCCTTGCGTCGTATTTGCGCATCGTTCCCACGTCTTATTATATCATATATTGCCTGTTGTGCGTCAATATTTATCGCGGGCGGCTCCTTGCTTTTTTTGTCCATTTTATGCGTTCTCCATGCTGGATTTTATGAGCCGCTGGTAATCGCTACCATGGTCTGACACGGCGGGCTTGAGATAAGGCCGGGCGACCTGCGGAAAAGCCATGTGGAATTTGCCGTCGTCTCCCATATACACCCAGCGCTCTTTAGGCGTTCCGCCGCCGGTGGTAGCATATTTGCCGGTGCCAAGCTCGATATAAGGGCCATGCTCTGTATTTGTCCCTATCTGTACCGTCCTGTCATCGACAAGCCCGTAATTTACGCTGTTTCGGAGCCGTCCCGTGTCCACAGCGCCGCTGGCGGTCAGGTTGTCCTTGGCGTAGCCCTCGCCAGCAGAGCCGCAGGCCTCAAGCCCGCGTATAGCGGCATTGTCAAAAACCCGCAAAATTTCCGCGCTGTTGTCTGTAAAGTCAATAGTAATACCCATGTCAGTCCTCCAAGATGGATTTAAACCCCACCACCGTGTCTTTCCGGGAGCATCGGCAGTTGTACACGTTCCACCCGCTCCCGCTGCTGTCGCCGGGGTACATCATAGCCTCCCCGCCAACGTCAAAAGGCTCAGCCAGCGGGACGGTCTGGCCGTCAGCCTCCAGGTGCTCCGGCCTCGTCCTGTCGTCATGGGTCGCAATCCACGTCTTTTGCATGATACAGCCCTTGGATGCTAGTTCCTCCGCGCCATCCTGCCGCCCGGCATTTTCTGCATTGGTGATTGCAGTTCTGGCCGCCCTGACCGCGCTTGTGCTGCTCATGTCCGTCATCCGCGTCATCAGGTCATTGGCTATCTTGCCGGCGCTGTTGCCCTGCAATATCCCGCTTGTGACGGATGCCGTTATCTGTTGCTTGCCATAGGCCAGGTCAATGCCCCGCTGCACAGCTCGCGCCTCCGGGTAGTGTGGCATAAGTGACGGGGCCTCCGTCAGCAGCCGCTTGACCGTGGCCTCGTCATAGCGGATAAAATTGACGCCCCCGATTATGCTCTCCGCGCCTGCCACCGCCGTGTCTATGGTGTACGTACGATTAAGAGCGTAGATGCTCGCCATATCATCATTGACATAGGCTATTGCTATCTCATTGGCGTTAGTGTACCTCTCCGCGAGGGCGTCCCGCATCGCCTCATATCGCTGTCCCCGGCCTATTTGTGTAAGCCGCCATTGCGTATACTCTGCCTCCGTTATTTCTCCCGCCTCAAGCCTTGCCTGTTGCTCCAGATCGCGGGCGGTGAAGCTGGCAAAGTATGACTTGACGGTCTCCTCCATGTCTGCCGCCGCCTCTTGGTATACACTGGCAATCCGCTTTTCCAGGGCCGCCAGTTCCTCATCGGTCTTTTTCCGCCCCGCGTCCGCCATCACTCTTCAGGCTCCTCGGCGTCTATATCCTCCATGTTTTTCTTGGCAAGCTGCTGCTCCAGCGAGGCTATCCGGCCAACTGTATCATTATCCTTGCGCTTGAGTATATCGTCCACTTCCTCCGGCGTCAACCACGGCAGATGGTTAAGCACCGCCTCATCGTCCAGATAGCTGGAGGCCGTCATGACCATATTAGTCTCATCCTGGTAGTTCGCCACCCGATTCCATTTAAACGACGGTTCATCGTCGATTCCCAGGAGGCGGAAAAGCTTTGTGATAAAATCCCGGATGCAGTATTCAAAATCGCCGCATTTGTCGTCCTGTTGCTGATAGGCCATGCGGATAGCCGTGGCCGTCAGGTTCCCGCTCAAGACCTGGGACGGATTCATGAGCATGAAATTCTCATACATGTCGTCCTTAAGGTAGTCCAGTAGCACCTTGTTTGCCTCGACCGGGATTGACAGCGTGTGCGCCTCTGCGGACACGTCCGGCCCCAAAACGACGGCGTGCAGCTGTTTCATTCGAGCTACAAACTGGACTAAATCGGCGTCGTCCATGCCGCCGGTCTGCTGGAGCGTCCAGTAAAACACGCTGGTCTCGTCGATATTGTTGGCCATGCCGGACATGACAAAATCATAGCAGTCTATTGATGGGCGGATGCCGACAATCTCAGACTCTCGCAAATCGTTGGCGTATATAGGGATAATCGGGAAACCGGGATAATTGGCCCCCTGTATCTCCTCGATGCCGCCCGCCTCCGTCGCCGTGACCGTTGTCATGTATGGCCGCTTGTCCGCCATCGGCTGCATATTGTCACCCTGCCGCTCGATGTAATCGGTATAGCCGTCCTGCTCGTACAGCGTCCATCGCTTTGTCTCTGCCGTGGGCTGCCAGTATCTCACACCCGCCCGCAGGAGACCCGTGTCCTGGTCGTACAGCGGCGCAAACCCCGGCTCCTTCGGCGTCCCCACAAAACTAAAGACATCCAAATGGTCATAATTCCAAAATCCAAATGCCACGCCGTCGACCATTGCCTTTTTAGCGAGCGTCTGGAGCTTGTTATCAAAATCCGCCCCCAATTTTGGTTTCGTGGCGTCATCCTGGAACACAACGCCGTTGGAAAGCACATACTGCACCTGCTGGAGTACAAACTGGCGGAAAAATCCGTGCGTCAGCTTGTAGTTGCTGCTCCACACATCAGGCACGGCCTGGCCCATGGCATTCATCACGATCTTTTCGTATTTCAGGATGGTGACGTTTCGTTTTGCGTAGTATTCCTCCGCGTCCATTGCCACCCGGTATTCCGGCGTCCCGCAATGCTCTGCCGCAAACGCCCGTATAAAGCTCATGCGGGAGGCCTCATTTTCCCCCAGCGCCTCCAAATCTTGATATGTCCTCATGCTCTCACCTCATAGCAGCCACGGCACTGGCCGGGCTTGTTTTTTCCGCCAGACGCCCACGGTCTCCACAAAATACCGTATTGCGTCCATGCTGTGATCGTCCTCCTTGATGACCTTATCCTCTGTGGCGTCATCATCCCATCTGTATAGCCCAAACTCTGCCAGCGTCCGCTCGCAGCAGTCGTTAATCATTATCGTCTTATCGCTCAGGCATTGCGCCGTGTGCTGGATGCCGCTGATTACATTATTTTTCCCCTTCCAGACCTTGTATTTCCGGCGGCTGTTGATCTCAGATACTAACGGCGCGGCTGACGGGTCGATTATTACGCTTTTTATCGGCAGTCCGTCCGCAAGCTCGTCCAGCGCGTCATAGTATTGCCCGACTGTCCGCTGGTCGTTGGTCTCGCGTCCGCTGTGATAATACTCCCGCACTAGATACCACACGCCATTGCACAAGCCCCATAGCAACATAGCTGTCGGATTTTGCACGCCAAAGTCTACGGATATATAATATTGCTCATACTCCCGCTCCTCCGTCGGCACCGTATTATCATACATGGGATAGACAAGCCCCTCAGCATTACATCGCTCGCCCAGAATATCCCGTCTATACCAAATGGAGCCGGGCGTATATTGCGCCTCAATCTCCTTTAGCCGCTCCTCGGATATTACGGCGTTATCGGAGATAGTAAAATGCTCGTAATTATAGCGCGCCCCAAACTGCTCCGGGAATCTATCGATATAATTTTTATATATCCAGCTCGCTGGGGACGACGGGTTTAAATCCCAAAATATTTTGCGGTTTTTGGCCGCGAGCTGACGGTTAAATGCCTCCTGCACCATATTCTCGTGGTGGAGGTTGATTTCCGTTGCAATCCACATCCCGTAGCTGTTACCACGGATGCGCTTGTTGCTGTCTGCCTTGCCGCCGCCTGCGAATATCACGATATACTGTCGGTTACGGATATTGATTACCAGTGCTTCATTCCCTCGGTACTTTGTCCACTTGCACCGCCCACGGAAGATGTACTCTAAACCAAATCCGTTTGCGTCTCCGATGTTCAGCTTTGCATTGGCAGAGGTTGAACCTGTCGCAAGATGGATTCTGTCTGGCGTTCCTCGGTTGATTTCCTTTGCAAACGCCAGAACATTGTCAATCGTCTTTCCTGCCCTTACTGCGCCCTCTGCGACTGATACAGTGGCGGATTCAGCGCGGGATATGTAGGCTTTGTGTTTGTCGGAAAAAACGGGATTAATTGTTGAGGTTTTCATACAACAACCCTTTTTACTTCCATGCCACTGATTTTCTTTGCCGCTTCTATCTTTTTCATAAACTGTTCAAATGCTTCACGTTCCATCTTGTCTTTTTCCGTTTCCATCCGAACATCGAAGCCTCCAGCATTAGGAGCGTTTACAATCAGGTCTTCTACCATGTCTCTATCCGCATTGACTTCCCATTCTGCATTTTCAACTTTCTCCCATAATGCGTCAGCGTCAATCAGCCTCATTCTTTCCCCTCCATTTCCGCCGCTTCAAAATATGCGTCACTATCCTCCATGTCGATATTTTCCTCTGGCAAATCACGCTGTCCAAGGTACTGTTTGCCAAGCCAGATAGCCATCGTGGCGTTCTTTTCTGCCAGTCTGAATTGTGACCGTCTGAGCGAAATTCGCCCAGAACCCCTTTTTATTCCAAATACTTCGGAAAAACCTGCTTTATACGTTCGTCTGCACCAGTTCTCAAGGGTCTTGTCCGTCACATCAAAGAAATAGCAGATTTCCTCTTTCGTGCATTGCAGACCGCACAGGTTTTCAAATTGTTTTTTATCAATCTCTTTTCGCGGTCGCGCCATTCCATCAGCTCCCTATCTTTACCGCCTTTTGGTTGGTGAATTTCTCATAGCGGTCTATGATTACGTCCACATAACGTGGGTCGTATTCCATAACATATCCTGTGCGTCCATTCTGCTCTGCCGCTATGATTGTCGTGCCAGAACCGCCAAACAGGTCAAGCACGATGTCACCGCCTTTTGTGCTATTCCGCATCTGGTAATCGAACAGTGCAACAGGCTTCATCGTTGGGTGTTCTTTGCTCACTGTCGGTCTGTCAAATTTCAGAACCGTGCTTTGCTTTCTGTCAGAGTACCAAACGTGACTCCCATCATTCCATCCATACAGGCAAGGCTCGTGAATCCATTGATAATCCTGCCGCCCAAGCGTGAAACTCTGCTTGAGCCAGATTAGCGTCTGCCGCAGTTGGAATCCTGCGTCTGCCAAAGCACCACGGAAATTATATGATTCGTTATCTGCATGCCAGATATAAAATGCCGCTCCCGATTTCATCACGCTCTTTGCATTCTCAAACGCTGTCTGGAGGAATTTCCGAAACTCCTCTGGCGGCATACTATCGTTTGCAATCACCAAGCCATCAGTGCGTCTATGTCTCTTTCTGGCATCGTCTTTACTGCCGCCGTTACCCAAGGCAACATTGTAAGGCGGGTCTGTAAGAAGCATGTCCACAGCCACCCCCCCTACCAGCTTTTTAACATCCTCTGCGTTTGTGCTATCCCCGCACATCAACCGATGTCTGCCAAGCTGATAGATGTCACCCATCTTTGCCCGTGGTTCTTCTGGCGGTTCAGCGTCGTAATCATCCTCGACTGCTTCTGTGGGTTCATCGTCCAAGTCAATCCCCCAGTCAAGTTCCAAATCGCCAAAATCTAAGCCGGCTAACTCTTGCTCTAACAGGTCGGAGTCCCAGTCCGCAAGTTCGCCGGTCTTATTATCCAGCAGCCGGTATTTCCGTTTCTGCTCCTCGGTCAGCCCGGCCTTGACTACGACCTCCGCCTCGGTCTCGCCCAGTTTTTGCAGGGCCTTGTACCGCGTGTGGCCCGCGAGGATTACGCCGTCCTCATCGATGATTATCGGGGAGATATATGTGCATTGCCGGATGCTCTCCGCCACTGCGTCCACCGCGCTGTCATTTACGCGGGGATTGTTTGGGTAAGGGCGTATATCGATTAATTTGCGTTTGATTATTTCCATTTTTAGCTCCATTTTTATTTTCGGGGGCGCTGGCCGATTTGAACGGCCATCAGACGGGAGGAGAAAATCACAACGAAAGGAAAGCAAGAAGCAACAGTGCGAGCGGAAAAGATTGGTAGCCCGTCGCCCTATCTGGACGCCCCTTATATTATACAGTATTTCGACTGGTTTTTGACCAGTATTTCCAGTAGTTTCGGCCCTCCAAAAAATTTTTTAAAAAAATCTCAAAAAACTATTGACATTACATCTTTAAGGGTGTATAATAAAACCATGAAGAGGGGATAACCCCTAAAACAAAAAAGGAGATAATAACGATGACAACCAGCGAAATGATTAAAAAGGTTATGGAGATCGTCGAGGAAGGCGATTATAGCGTTTACTGGGTTCGCACTTGCAACAAGGACTACCGCGTCGGTGATATCTGTGACAACTCTTATGTTTGGGACGATGGCGATTGGACAGACGAGGAACTCAATGGTGTGTGCTGCACCGGTCTCCCGATGTTCCCGGAAGAATCCGATGTTAAAAAGTGCTTGAAATATCACATCCGGGACAAAGAAATGTTTGGGTTCCAAAACTGCTATTATCCAGGGTCTCACACCTACCTCATCGGTGGCCACAGCGTAGAATATGGCACCGACTCCGGCGAATACATCATCCCTAATGGCACTGTTATTTGTGTCCTGAAGTAAGGATAGATAAGCCCCGCAAGGCCCACGCCACAGCGTGATCGGTGCAAGTCCGATGCCCCCTCACGGGGGCGGCGCTCATGGGGAAACACAAAACCCAAATTTTGGAGGGAATAACGATGGCAATTAATACACATGGATTAAAAATAACAGGACTGGAGGAGGCCAGCAAGGACATGACCACCTGGGACGGGGGCAGCGGATACACCAATGAGGTTATGTATGATAGGGTGACGGGGAATGTATGGACACACCCAATTGACCGCAACGGCTGGACACAATCCCGCGATCCGTATGTTATATGCGTATGTCGTAACAGGTGCCACATGTCCGCCCAAGCTATAGCCGATGCGATAGCAGACGCGCACGATCAGGCGATCCAATATCTAGCAGACGCACAAGCGCAAGGGATGGATGATTATACTATCGGCCTCTTGCAAGCTGACGCTGATCGGTGGCGGAGGACTCCCACATGCTAATATCACTTGCTGAGTATGCCAGACAGCACGGGCGGGAACCTGTTTCCGCCAGGCAAATGGCACAGCGCGGAGGGTTCCAGACAGCTCGCAAAATAGGGCGTGACTGGGTGATAGATGACCAGGAGCCTTACCCAGACCACCGTGTGAAGACCGGCGAATATACCGGCTGGAGCGAAACACACGCTAAAAAATCTGTTGGCACAGGTCAGGAAATATAACACGACAGCACCGGGCAGAATTATTCCTGCCCGGTTTTTTCCTCCCATGTCCAATACGGGCAGTCCTTCCCCGCCGGAGGGAACACTAACCGCCCGTCTACCTTCTTGCCCCGCGTCCCTGGAAGTCCTGCATTGGCGCGAGAGTTGGCATAGTCACAGCAAAACATCCCCGTACCATACCCGGATCCGCTATATAGGCGTTTCCAGTATTTGCACCCGGTGCAGGGGATTATTTTGCGTCCTCCAGGTACTACTCCTGACGGTGTGGTGAGCGTGTCCTTGACGCTCCAGCCGCTACGGAGACGGTTGCTTATCGTGTTGGCATTAATCCCCGTGATAGCTCCCCACTCTGCGATTGTGTGGCACTCCCCGTTGTAATCCAGGTATCGCTTGTTGGACATATCTACCCCCTCCGTATCTGCTCACGCAGCTTCTGCATCCGCTCCAGCTCCGCCCGTGCGCTGGTGGTCGGAGGTTGCCCCGCCGACTGTATTGGCGTGGACGGCGCAGTGATTTCATCCTCCCACCGGCCTTGATTAAGCCATGTAGCAGGCTGGGGGATATATTGCCCGTCATCTCTTCGCCATTGGGGGCTGGCCCTCTGGGCTGCTATCGCTGTCAGGAGGGTATCGATGGGGACATCAGCCTTTGCAAATGCCTTTCGAGCTGCCTCTTTCCCCACTTTGCGAGGATAGGCCGCCCAAAAACGGTCAAAGTCCGCGTCGCGCTCCCCCCGCTTGCCCCCCTTGGGGGGCTTTAGGGGGGTAATATCAGTTTCGGTTTCGGTTTCAGTTTCTATTTCGGTTTCGGTTTCGGTTTCTATATTGCCATTTTTGCCATTGGCAGATATGGCGGTGCTATTTTTGCCATTGGCAGATATGGCGGTGCTATCCTCTGCGGGCGAGTTTTCCTCTGCTTTCCATCTGGACGCGGCACCTTTTTTCCCGGCATTTGCCCGCTTCTGAGCCGCTTCGTAATAGTTCGCCTGGTAGCGGTCTTCCTGGGCCATGACCCGCTTCGCGTAAAAGCGTTCATTCCCTTCTGCCGTTATCGCTTCGCCGGTCATGCTGTACCGCTGGAGGGCGCGGATAAGCCGCCCGTATTCTTCGTCGGTCAGTTCCTCCATTTCCTCCAGATACTCCGCCGGGATTGCCGTAAAGCTCTGTGCCATCGTTATATCCTCCTTATGTCTCTAAAACCCTGATATTGTGTACATACAACATCAGCTTGCGCTTGATAATATATTCTGGCGTTCTGTGACCCTTGCAGTCCTCCACCACTACCGTACCGTCAGAGGTTGTATACACAAAATCCGCCACGTAGTTACACGCCCGCTCTACCAGTTTGCCGTCTATCCGCTGGGCGGGGATGAGGCAAAACCTCACCTGTCGTTGCAGGTCAGATATTGCCCCCTCCCGCTGCTCCATCCATTGCAGCTCCCGCCAGCGCTTATACTCGCGCTGGCTGTCAAAGGTCAGGCCGTCAACCTGTACCTTTTTGGCGTGGTACTTATTCCCATGGGAGCGGGCCATAATCGTCTCCGTCGGAGTCGTCAAACTCCTCAAACTCCACCGCAGCCGGGGCTGCGTCCTTTTTTCGGCTCTCGCCAAAATAGACGTTATCCGCCACGATCTCCGCTGACCGGCGTTTGTTTCCGTCCCTGTCCGTCCAGTCCCTTATCTGGAGACGACCCGAAACGGCAGCCATGCTGCCCTTAGAGAAATACTTGGAGACAAATTCCCCGGTGTGCCGCCAGGCTACACAGTCGATGAAGTCCGTGTCCCTCCGGCCCGTGGCCTTGTCCGTAAAGTCCCGGTCAACCGCCAGCGTGAAGCTGGCAACCGGCGTGTTCGTCTGCGTATATCGCAGTTCTGGGTCTCGTGTCAGGCGACCCATGATGTCAATGTGGTTTAGGCTCATTTTGTCCTCCCGTAATATAGTTTTTCCTCGTCCCAGTCCTCGCCGTATATCCCCTTTAGATACCGGCGGAAGAACTCGGTCATTTCCTCCCGCTCCTGCGCTGGGCCGCTGTCAAAGCGATAGTGACAGGCCCGACAGAGGGTCAGGATGTTTTCTTCCACGCCCAGACCACCCCATGAGCGGCGTATATAATGCGCCTCCGGCAGCGCGTCCGTTGACCCGCACCATACACAGTGGCAGCCATCCCGCATATATACCCGGTGTTTGGTTTCCGGGGATATTTCCAGGGCTTTAGTCCGCTTGCTTTTCATAGATTCCACCAATCTTTTGGGGGAGGGGGCGGGGGCGGTAAATAGTTCCAAAACCTTATGCCGCCGGTTTGACGTTCCCAATACCCGCCGTTAGCCCATTTGCGGGTGGTGACATGGTATCTATCGCCGTCTTTCATCGCCACCAAATAGTTTCCGGGGGATTCTGGCAGCCGGTCTTTGCAGCTAATCCACATATCATTCAGCGTCTTTAGCGCCTCCATCCCCATCCTGCACGCCTCGTTGACGGTCTCTATGCTGTCGTACCATTCCCGGTGTTCCGGGTCGAGTATCTCAATCGCACGGTCTATGGTCATTACTTTTGCCTCCTTTTGCCGCCTTTCGGCGGTTCTGGTAGTGGCATCCACGCGATTACCCTTGTTTGTTCCCCGTTGGAGACCTCTCCACCCCAAGATCCATGCCAATAAAACCCAAGCCCATAGGTCTGGAATAACCGATTATATCTTCCATATCGGAAATATTCATACCAGCACAGCACTTCGTCGCCGTCCTCTGGCAGTCTGTCATCAACGCTTATCCAATCACTCACAGCCCCAATCCTCCAATAGCAACGATTTCTCCCGCTCCGTCAGCGTGTCGATTCCTAGCGCCCGCGCATCCTCTATCAGCCGGTCAATCAGCGCGGACATCTCGCGGGTGTCAAATACATGGGAGCCGTAATAGGCATGCACCCATGTCCCGCCGTTGGAGCGGGAGGAAAGCTTGACAAACCAGCCCAGCCCGTTAGAACACCACTTTTGTTCAAAGTCCGCCAGGGCATCGTCCATCATAAAAATCTGCGTAAAGGCATTCCCATCGGACAGGGCCGAGCGATAAACCTCGTCTTTGCTGATTCCCAGCTCCGCGCCTATCTGCTGGCACAAAGACCAGCAATAGGCGTTGGCGTCCAGGGAGCGCTTTTTCCGCCCCCGTATCAAGTCCCAGCCGCCCGGCTTAAACTTATATACCCACCGGGCCGCCTCTTGCCTCGACGCAGTATCAAGGCCCAGCGTCAGGGCGTTGCCCTCCAGCTTCGCGGATATGACGTTCATGTAGCACCCTCCATCAGGGGCTGTGATGCGTACTGTGCTGCGTCGGCGCCGACCTCTCGGAGGTTCTGTTCCGCCCGCTTCATGCACGGCCCGCAGAGGGCGCGGCCATAACGCCTGTTGGAGTATGCCGCCATGTCGGACACCTCCCAAACTGTACCGTCCTTTTTGACTACCGGCTTAATATCCCGCTTGCAATCGGCGCAAAACACCACAGAGGATGGGCGCGGCGCGGGCTGTTTTGGCTTCTGCCCGTCCTCCACGTCCGGCAAATCCTCCCCGGCGTAGATGTACAGGCCCAGCCCAAACATAGCAAGATTTTTTACAAGGCAGCGCATAATGGCCTTGTTGATGTCCATCATAGACGGCTCCTGTATCGCCTGATTGCGTCCGTCCATGACTGGCAACCACATCTCATGTGTTACTCCCTCGATTGCTACCTGAGTTGACACCATGTAACCAATGCCGGGGGCGCGGACAAAGGGGAGGCCGCCGTCATCCCGTCGCACCTCATAATGCGCTGCCGGGTAACGCTTTTTGACCTCTGCCCAGGCCCACGGCCAGGACAGGTAGGTAAACTTGCCCTTTTTGTCCGTGTGGTCGTTGACGTTGATTGCGCTGAGCGTATCAAATACTTCTGCCATCGTTACACCTCACTTGATACTCAGATTTTGCCGCTGCACCATCGTAGCGTGTGGCACAGTCTGGCCGTCCTTGATAGCCGCAGCTATCGCCGCTTTGTTGACCTCCGGGGTCTTAAACCGCAGAAACGTGTCTCCGTACTGTTCCGCCCACGTCACAAACTCATCGTCCACCTCCACGGCGCTGGAGGCCCGGAAGCTGCACACCACGCGGGAGGTCTTAAATTTCTCCCCGGCCAGGGCGGTGTCAATGTAGCCCTTGAGCCGTTCGGCCCGGTTCTCCGTCCGCTTTCGACGCTCTGCAAGGGCCTCTTCCTCCGCCCGGATCGCGGCGGCCTCTGCCATCTCGTTTTTGTACCATAGCGCCATGTCCTCGATTTTGGTTTCCCGCTCCATTTGCAGCGCGTCAAATGCGTCATAGTCCAGCAGCTCCCCCGTTTCCGGGTCTACCAGCGCCGCCATCTGTTGGTCAATATCATAGATTGTCATGGTTTTCCTCCCTCTGTATCTCCCGCACAAACAGGGTCTTTAGACTTGGATGCTCGCGAAGGAGCGCTGCCGTCTCCGCACTCATCTGCCCGTATCGGGATGTCGGCCACTCTTTTATAACTCTCGCTCCGCCGTTGGGGTCTATGCGCATTTTCCCGGCCCGTATCATCGCCTTGCGCCGCTCCACCTCTCCCGCGCTAAATCCGCAGGTCGGGCAGTAGCTTTTTAATGCGCATTGGTCGATTTTGGCGTCGCCTCTGATTGTACACGCCGACCTTGACGGTGACGCCCTGTCAAATCTGCTCTCCATCTGTATTACCTCCTGATTAAGTATTCCACTGCGTTACTGGGCGGCGCAGAGCAGCGCCGTTGCTTATCATCGACTAGCAGTTCCATTGCTGGGCCGGGGAAAGCATAACCGTTGCGCATCAACGCTGTGCAAGTCCGTCGCGTTACTCGTCTCGGCTTCGCTAAACCTTTGCATTTCAACGCTTAGCGATTCTGCGCATTGCCATCGCAAGCCTTACCAGCGCTATACCTTCGCAATGCTTTTCCATGCCACGCCATTGCCCTCCGCCGCACATCGATTCTTTGCCGTTGCGTGGCCATACCAGTCTAAGCTATCCGATGCCATCGCGCGGCCCAGCCGGGCCTTGCCACCGCATCACTGTGCCACTCAGCACCATGCCGGGCAATTCCGTTGCTATGCGCATATCCTCCATGCCGTTCCCTGCCTTAGAACTTCTGGGCGTTGCGACTCAACGCACCTCCGTTGCTTCGGCGTAGCTCGTCGTAGCCATGCATAACCTTCGCATTGCTTTTCGTGTCTCTGCCATTGCACCTCTGAGCTTATCTTCGCCATCGCTACGCCCGGCCTGGCTTCGCGTTTCCATCGCGCCGCCAATCACCGCAGATCCTTTGCTGGGCTGCTCATTGTGCCGCCTTGCCATCGCATTACATTACATTGCCAATCCTTTGCGCCGCTGGACATTTCCGTGCCACTCCGTTGCGAATCAATTCCAGTCCTGGCCAAGCCGTTGCGGATCGTTGTGGGTCATTACAGGTCATTGCCATTGCCCGTCCCTGCTCTGTATTGCCACCCAGCGCCTTAGCTGATTTCCTCCCACACAAACCGGCCTTTGCCGCTGTTGCGCCATTGGCCGATGCCGGAGTAAATCCCGTAGTCCAGCCATTCTCGGACTAACGCCTCGTGGTCGTCTGACCACATCTTGATTTCAAATTCTACTGTCGCACCCGCTGGTACTTCCTCGCTGTTGGCGAGTGCCACCCGGTCGCCCTGTGCAGTTGACGCCCGGAGCGGGCGCTGGCAGTGGCCTATCTCCCCCACAAAGTTAATTGGTATCTGGCGCGGGAACGGGAATATCAGCTTGTCGATTTCTTTTTTAAACGCCTTTAGCCCCGCGCTCTTGGTGCTTTTTACTCGCCGCAAACCGCCGCAGGTGTCCTTAAAAAATCCCTTAATCTGATAATCGTACAAAAAGGGCCTGCCATCTACATCGCGGGGAAATACCGTCATGGTGTTCTCAACAACCTCATCCGCACCCAACGCGGCCACTTCTTCCTCCAGCGTTGCCGCGTCCGGGGCCTTCGACCCGACATAAGTGGTGTATACCTCCTGGTCGGCGGGGCTTGTCCCAAGCAACCCCTCCACAAACGTCAGCCGCACTTTCATGGTTTTCATCGTTTTTACCTCCAGTTGATTTTTAAAATTTTGTGTGCTATAATATGCGTACATCGTTATTACCTTTTGCCGTCTCTGGTGTTCCGCACACCGGGGGCGGCTCTTTTTACGCCGCTCCAAACAGACGGCACAGCGTTTCAGCGGCCCAAGCCGCCAGCCCCAGCGCAGCGAAAAATGCGGCGGTGTCTATCAATCGCCTAAGCATAATCCTCCATCACCTCCAATACTGCCCTTGTGTAGCTCGTCCCTGTCACGCCCAGCTCCCACGCCTCGGATGCGGCGGAAAGGCCCATGTTGTAGATCATCAGGGCCTTGTCCGTCTCTCCGTCCGTCATCTGCAAACATTGATACAGGATATAGCACCCGGCCCGGAGATTCTGGGTCGGCTCCAAAAAATCAATGATGCCCAGCTCCTCCGCCAGCCACTCAAAATTGGAGCTGTTGATCTGCATCAGACCATAATCATCGGTGGATGATATGACATCCGCGTCGAAGCCGCTCTCAACCTCGATGATCGCCAGCACCAGGGACGGGTCGAGGTCGTATTCCTCGCACAGGGCAAACAGCTCATCCTGCACATCCTCCGACAGGGGGACATCGTAATAAGTAGTCACCGGCTCCGCGTCCGTTGCGTGGGCGTCCACGGTGGCGTATAGCACCAGCGGCTCATAGGTGGCGGTCGCCTCCGGCTCTGCCGTCTCGCGTTCGGGCCGGTTGTTGACCGCCACCAGCACCATGATGATTACCAGCTCCAGCCCGATGATGCCGATGTATCTCCGGATGTGCTGCCCGTGCTGCGTCCTCCACCAGTCCATCACGTCCCCCGCAGGTCGCGGCCACACAAGGGGCAGAAGCTTACCTTAAAAGTGTCACTAATTCCTTGCACCGCCAAAGCCCAGAGAGTCCTCGGTCGGCCATCATCATAGACCGTGCGCTTATACAAGAGCATGGCGCTTTTTTAAATCGTCGCCTACCGAGAGTTCCTCTCCCCGGCAAAAGTCGCACCCCTCCGGGTTCTCCTTAATCCATTCGACCGGCGCGTCCTTGAGCTGCACCACCGTATCCGTCAGGTCGTCCCGTATCTTGCATAGCCGGGTAATCAACTGCCCGTGTGTCATGCCTCTACCTCCAACAGTTTTTTGATAATTCCGCCGCCATAAGCATTTTTGGTCAGCTCCACAAACTCCTCTGGCGTATATTCGGCGGCCTCAAGGTCGATGTCATGGTCTCGCGCAAATTGTCGCCGCCCCATGTCACAGGAGCCGGTAAGATTATGGTGCCAGTCAAAATAGTCCATGGCGGGGTATTTCTGCCCGCGCCGGAAATGCTCCCAAAATGCGGCTATGCGCTCATCCTCTGGCATATCGTCAAATAGCTTGTCAAGTAAGTCGGCCTGCGCATCTCTGACCGTCTTTCCGTGCGCCCAATATCCGGCCTGTTTGACGATATAGCATGACGCAAATGTTAGGTCGCTGTTGAGCATCCGGCCTTTGGCAATATTACCGCAGATTGTATCAATAAGCGTTGCAACGGCATCGAGCTGATATATGGTCTGGCCGTTGATTGTTTTTAGGCCGTAGCCCGAACCGTAGCCCGAACCGTCGCCGGGCCGGTTATCCTTAACCCACGCTCTTACATCCGCCATACTGGCACATCCTTAATATTGCGCTCTGCCTCGGCGGTGCAGGGGATAATCTCTATCACGCCCATAACTGTGATTTCCGGCACCGTAACCGTAAATTTGCAGTTTTGCGGCTCCTTCACACCCTCCATCGCAACCTGGGACAGGCTCGCGGCTCCGGCCCGATACCACAGGCGGCGGCAGTTGGTCAGCGTCACCTCGTCGCCCTCGCGGCTCTTGATGTTTCCGGCAAATACACCGGCCCGGTCTGCCCGGATAATGTAATAGGTCTCGTGTTCCATTGTGATTTCCTCCTTTAAAATTAAGCAGTCTCTTGTTCTTCCTGCGGCTCCACAAACTTGATGTCCGTGATAACCAGCCCCCGCTCACGCGCCCACAGTTCCAACAGGAACCTGTAAGCCTCCTCACTCAGCGTCTTTTTCCCGGTCTTGTCCTCCATCGTGATTACCTCCTAAAATTTTGATGGTCTCGTCCATAGTCCGTCCGTACAGCGCCCGGTTTAGCCTGTCCATCAGGTACTTGGTGTTCTTCGCCTGGTCTTCCAGGCTCTTGATGGTATCTGTCTCTTTCATGGTTTCCTCCTTGATTTCTCGCCCGGAGGAGTGTTATAATCGTCCTCGCGGGCCTGTTGCGTACACATCAGGTTCCGCGGCCCTCGTTCCCGGCTCCCATCCGGGGCGGGGGCTTTTTGGTTTTACCCCTGCCCAGCCGCGTCCTCCTGGAACAGGTCGCGGATGTCAACATTTGGGAAAACCTGCTGGATGGCAAAAGCATCATCGAGATTAATCGGGGACTTTTTGGACAGCTTCCGCGCCAGCGTGTCCCGGTTGTAATTCGTGAGCTTTGCCAGCTCTACAATGCCTATATTCTTTCGGCCCATCTCCGCCCGGAGGTTAGGGTAGACAATATGGCTTTGCTTCAAATCGCTTCACCTCCCAAAAATAACGCTTTGCGTGATTGCACTATTATAATACAACGCATTGCGTTAAAAGTCAAGAGGTTTTTTAAAAATTTTTCTTGCATTGCACGATACTTTATGATATGATAGTGTTACCAAAAGATAAGGGAGGCGGACAGCGTGGAGTTTTACAAAATCCTGGAAAACATTATGGAAGAAAAAGGATTAAAAGTTGCAGACGTAGCAAAGGCCAGCGGCCTGACTGATTCCACCGTCCGCAGTATCTTCGACCGTAAGCAGAAAAAGGTTGCACTGAATGTGGCCTTCAAACTTGCGGACGGTCTGGGCGTGTCTTTGGAGCGCCTTAATGGGATGCCGGAAGGCCATAAAAAGCCCGCTCCCGCTCTCTCTGCCGACGCCCTACAGGTGGCCCGCGATTATGTGAGCCTGGACAACTATGGGCAGTCTGCCGTCAAGGCTATCATCACAGAGGAGCGCCGCCGGGTGGATGATACGGCGGAGGAGGAAGCGCCCGCAACAAAGACTATCCCCCTGTTTGGCAACAGCTTCGCCGCCGGACGCGGAGAACCTGATTTTGGCAATATGTGGACGGATTACGAAGTCCCCGCAGACAGCGCGGCGGAGTTTGCCATCCCCATTAACGGGGACAGCATGGAGCCGTATCTGCACGATGGGTCTATAGCATTTGGCATCAAGCGTGACCCGGCGGATGGGGAAGTGGCCGCCCTGTTGGTAGATGGAGAATACCGCGTGAAGCAGATATGCCGCGATTCCTTCCGCAACCTACACCTGTTCTCTTTAAACCGCGCCCGCAGGGACGCGGACGAAACCATCTGGGCCGACAGTGGCCGGGCGGTGCAGTGCTTCGGCGTTATACTTATGGAAAAAAAATTCCCCCTGCCACTCGACTGACAGGGGGAAAATTATAAAAAGGAGATAATTATTATGACGTGTCCAAAATGTAAGGGGAACAACGTGCAGGTGCAAGTTGTATCGGAGGCAAAGCGCCGGGGATTTTTTACAATTTTGCTGTATATCATCCTGATAGCGTTTGTCGGCATCGGCTGGGTAATCCTGTTTTTCCTGCTCCGTGGTCGGAAGACAAAGACGGTAAACTATGCCATCTGCCAAAACTGCGGACATAGATGGGAAGTCAAAGGATAACCGCGATTATTGGAGGGATAACAATGGAAAAGTCCGGCCAGGAATTGACTCCACAGGAAATATTAATGCTGTCCTACCTTGAGAAATACGCCGCAGGAACAGAACCGGCCCGATTTTGGTCGCAGAAATATAACGTTGAAGACGTCCCAGAGATGATAGCCTCCCTGGAACAGAGAGGTTATGCATCTGGCGGAAAATTGACAGCAAAAGGGCGCGAGATGATTGCCGAAAACGAATATGTCCTATATATACATCAGCACAACGCGCAGGATATAACTTTGGACACCATGGCGAAGCTTGTAGCCGCAAACCCAGGGCGCTCATATCGTGATATTATGTGGGCTGAGTATAATCGTTTATGCGGCGAGTACATAAGGCAAGGCCAGCTCGGCCTATATCGCAATGTTAGATATACAATGTCCCAATTCCTCCGCGAGGAGGGGCGATATAAAGACGCCTTGGCAATGCTGTCGGAGGTTGTATATTATGACATTAACTGGGACAGCTCCCCAATTATGCCGAAGGGCATAGTCAGGGGCATAAAAGAGCTATCCAAGCAATGTGCAATGTCGGAAAATGATATGATTGATATGCTGACTGATAGGTTGACCGGCCTGCCACCCATGCATGATAGATGCTCCGTCAAAGAGACTGTATGCATTATTGTAGCTTATGCCACTGGCCATGATGACATTGCAACAAAGTTAATTCCAAGCGGGAAATAATATGGAAAGAGTAGCATTATACGCGAGAGTGTCCACGGAGGAGCAGCACCGCCGGGGGCTGTCCTTAACAGAGCAGGAAAAGTCGTTGGAGGATTACGCCAACGCCCATAATATGCAGATCGTGGGCCGGTATATCGACGGCGGCAAGAGCGCCCGGAAAAAGTACACCACGCGGCCAGAGTTTATGCGGCTCCTGTCGGACGTGGAGGCGGGCAAGCTCGACACCATCCTGTTTATCAAGCTCGACCGCTGGTTCCGCAACGTGGGCGACTATTACGAGGTGCAAACAATCCTTGACGCCCACAACGTCACCTGGCGGGCTACACAAGAGGATTACGAGACCGTCACCGCATCAGGCCGGTTTAAGGTCAACATAATGTTGGCCGTGGCGCAAGACGAAGCCGACCGAACATCTGAGCGCATCAAATTTGTGTTTGAGGGCAAGCGTGAGCGCGGGGAACCGGCGGGCGGGAGAATCCCACGAGGTTACAAGCGAGAGAATAAAAAAATAGTGATAGACCCGGAAACAGCCCCGTTAGTCCGCAAGGCGTTTGACGTGTACTTGGAGACTGGTTCCCTGTCCGCAGCATCCCGCGCCTGTCCGAAGCTGGGCCTGACCTATCGCTCCAGCCGGTATATGTTTGATAACCCCGCATATATGGGCGACTATTATGGCATAACCATCCCGCCAATAATCAGCGTGGAGGAGCATGAGCGGGCGCTGGCAATGCACGGGCATACAGTCCGCAAGACAAAGGATAACCGCGTGTATCTGTTTTCCGGCTTGTTGACCTGCCCATACTGCGGGCGGAGGCTGGGAAGTAAGGTGATCTGCCACCCCGGAGGGAAGGAAAATTATTATTACGTCTGTCCAAAAAAAACACGGGACGGCCTCTGCGAGAATAAAAAGCACTACTCGGAGGTAAAAATCGAGGCGTACTTATTGGAGCATGTAGACAGTAAAATCGCCTCCCAAACATCCGCGCAAGAGAACAGCCATGCAATCTCTTACAAGCCCCAGCGTGACGCGATAAAGCGCAAGCTGGAAAAGCTGTCAGAGCTATACATGGCCGATATGATTGATATGGATGATTATAAGCGCAAGTATGCCGCCCTAAACGCAGAGCTGGCGGCAGTGCCGGAAGACATCAAGCCCAAAAAGCTGGAGGCCGTCAATATGTTTGTCGGCAACTGGCGGGATGTCTATGACGGTCTAAGCAAGTCAAGCCGCCGCACGTTTTGGAGGAGCTGCATTGACACAATCACGCTCGACAACAACAGCATTGCGGATTTTTCTTTGCGCTGAAACTTTACAAAAAATGACGTTGACATTTGAAACTGTATAGCCGAAGAACTTTTGCAGCGTCTCGATGTCTCCCCGATCCCAAGCCACCTCGATTGCATGGCGGATAGCCCGCTCCACCCGGCTGGGCGTTGTGCCAAACTTCTTCGCCACAGCGGGATAGAGAACCTTGGTCACAGCGTTGATGGAGTCCATATCGTTCACCGTCAAAATAATGGCCTCCCGCAGATATTGATAACCCTTGATATGGGCGGGGACGCCGATTTCGTGGATGATTTCCGTCACTACGGATTCCAGACTGGGTGTCTTAGGCCCGGCGGACGGCATGGCAATGCCGGCGCTGACAGGCACGGGAGCCTGGTTGCACAGAACCGCCGTCTGGCGGATGCAGGTAATCAGCGCCTGAATATCGCAGGGCTTCGGGATGAAGTAGTGGACGCCAAGCCCCGCGCAGGCGGCAATCACCCGGTCATTGTAAAAGCTGGAAAGAACGATGGAGGCAGGCGCATCCTCCTGCTGAGAAAGGGCTGTCAGCAGTCCTAGTCCGTCCAGCCGAGGAAGTACCAGCTCCGTCACCAGTATGTCCGGGTGCCGGGTCTCGATCATGTGCAGGGCCTCCACGCCGTCCTCCACAGAGCCAATAAGCTCCATGTCCTCTTCGGCGGCGATGACATCCTGCAACATAGTTCGGAAATCTTCGCCGGAGTCGGCAAGCAGAATTCTTATTGTGGTTTCCATAAATTCTCCTCCGTAATTATATTCCGCGCCGGCATATTCTTTATCTCGCACAACGCCGTAAGCATCAGCTTTTACAATGTATCACATCTAATCGGCCATTGCAACAAAAAACGGTGAAAACGGAACAATTTTTTGTTGACATAAATTTACGCCTTTCGACAAAATATGACATGGAGGAGGTCGGAAAGCCCGAAAATCAAAGGAAACGCAGAGGAAGACAGTTTCCCTCTTTTGCAGTATTTATTCTACACTTCCCGATTTCTTCTCCTTTCCCGGTTCAAATGCTGTTCGAAATAACCCTTGTTTAAAAACTCTGCCAGGGCGTACTGCTCCAAAACCGGAACGGAGCAGGAATACATACCCGCCCGCTGGGCGTACACCGACAGCAGAGCAGGCGGCAGGATCATATATCCCATGCGCATGGAAGGGGCCAGGCTTTTGGAAAAGGTATTTAAATAGATGACCGAGCCGCTCTTGTCCATAGAGTACAGGGATTCCAGCGGCTTTCCCGGCATAAAAAATTCGCTGTCGAAATCGTCCTCTACAATATACCGCCCAAGCTGAGCGGCCCATTGCAGGTATTCATATCGCTTTGCGGCAGGAGCCGTAACGCCGGAGGGGTAACTGTGGAAGGGCGTGACGTGAAGCACCTGCGCTTTTGACATGGTCAGGGCCGCGCTGATAATGCCTTCTGGCCCCATAGGAAGCATCTCTACCTGCGCACCCGCCCCCTGATAGACAGCCTGTATCTGTCCGTATGACGGGGACTCAATGCCATATATCCTGTCGTTGCCAAGCATACGAACCACCGTCTCGTATAGCTGCTCGGAGCCGGAGCCGACAATGATTTGTTCCGGCTGGGCATACATTCCCCGATAGCGAAGAAGATAGGCGGCAATGGCGTTGCGCAGCACGGCACAGCCCTGGTTGGGAGAACGGCTGACCAGGCGCTGACCGTGTTCGCTCATCACATGGCGCAGCGTTTTGAACCACAGGGAATAGGGAAAGTGAGAATTCTCCGGGATGGGAGGCTCCTCCGGCAACGGGTGAAGCGGCTCCCGCTGTCCGGCGGGGGGCGAGGCCATAACCTGAAGCTGACATACATAATAGCCGCTGCGTTCCCGCGCATAGATATACCCCTCATCTATCAACAGACGGTAAGCGTATTCCACCGTAACGGTACTGACGCCAAGATGAGCGGCCAACGCCCGCTTGGAGGGCAGCTTATCCCCCGGCTTCACTACGCCGGAGACAATATCCTCCTTGATATGCTGATATAAGGCATAATATTTCCGTTCCCCCGCCAGGTTTTGTAAATCATATATAAGCATCTGGTATGGTTTAAAACTCCTTTTCTGGTTATTTAAACGAGTCCAAGAACATTATACTATATAAGAAAAGCTTAGGTAAAGGAAAACTTATCATGGAAAATACAAAACGCAGCTCCAGATATAACGCTCTCTGGCTGACCTCCGCCGCCGTGTTTATGGCCATGAACGTAGCCGTCAGCTCTTTCGGCATCCCTGTTCCGGGGGGACATTTTTACCTGTGCGACGTAATCATCTGTACGGCGGCCATTCTGCTGGATCCGCTGGCCGCCTTTATGGTGGGCGGCGTCGGCTCCTTTTTGGGCGACCTGTTCTTTTATCCCGCGCCCATGTTCGTGTCCCTTGTGACGCACGGCTTACAGGCGGTGGTTATCTCCCTCTGTGCCCATCGGCTGTTTCGGCACAAGTCCATTTTGGGCGCCATCGTGGGCGTCCTTCTGGGATGCGTAATCATGGTCGTGGGCTACACATTGGGTCGTACATTCGTATACAGCACCTGGGAATATGCGGTCATCAAGCTCCCCTACGAAATACTCCAGGCGGGCATCGGCGCAGTGGCCGGCGTGCTGCTGACCTACAAGTGCGGGCTGAAAAAGCTCTTTGAGACAAAAATCCTGAAAATTCACGCCGCGTGACAGTTCGGACAATATCCAAGGCCCAGCTAAAAAAGCCGACAACTTTTTTAGCTGGGCCTTGCTAAATGCAGATATATGGTGTAAAATGCTAAAGTGCTTATTATTTTATTATGTCCGTGAAAAGCGGGCCAGAGGGAGAGTATAACCATGACAAACAAATATTTGCAGACCGTGATGGACGGACTGCGGCAGCGCAATGCCCACGAGCCGGAATTTTTGCAGGCTGTGGAGGAGGTTCTGGAATCCCTGGAGCCGGTAATTGAGGCCGACCCCCGCTATGAGCAGCAGAACATCGTGGGCCGTCTTGTAGAGCCGGAGCGAGTCATTATTTTCCGCGTCCCTTGGGTGGACGACCAGGGCGTGATTCAAGTCAATCGGGGATACCGAGTGCAGTATAATTCCGCTATTGGCCCCTATAAGGGCGGCTTGCGGTTCCACCCGTCGGTGAATCTTTCCGTGGTGAAGTTTCTTGGCTTCGAGCAGATTTTCAAAAACGCCCTGACCACCCTGCCTATGGGCGGCGGCAAGGGCGGCTCCGACTTTGACCCCAAGGGCAAGAGCGACGCAGAGGTCATGCGCTTCTGCCAGAGCTTCATGAACGAACTGTATCGCCATATTGGCGCAGATACGGACATACCCGCCGGAGATATTGGCGTAGGCGCCCGCGAGGTGGGCTATCTGTTCGGCCAGTACAAAAAGCTGCGCAATGAATGGACGGGCGTTTTCACCGGCAAGAGCATCTCTTACGGCGGATCTTTGGCCCGTACCCAGGCCACTGGCTTTGGCCTGTGCTATTTCGCCGACGCGCAGCTCCGCGATAACGGCCAGTCCTTCCAGGGCAAGCGGGTTATCGTCTCTGGCTCCGGCAATGTAGCCACCTACGCAAACCAGAAAGCCACCGAGCTGGGCGGCAAAGTCATCGCCATGTATGACTCCAACGGCTACATCGTGGATGAAAACGGCATCGACTATAAGGTCATCCAGCAGATCAAAGAGGTCAAACGGGCCCGCATCAAGACCTATGTGGACTATGTCCCCACCGCGAAATATGTGGAGGGTTGCTCCGGCATTTGGACAGTTCCCTGTGACATTGCCCTGCCCTGCGCCACGCAGCTTGAGATAGATGAAACCTCCGCCAAGGCGCTGGTGGCAAACGGTTGTATCGGCGTGTTCGAGGGGGCAAATATGCCCTGCACCCCGGAGGCCATTGCGGTCATTAAGGAAGCCGGCCTGCTGTACAGTCCGTCCAAGGCGTCTAACGCCGGCGGCGTTGCCGTGTCCGGCCTGGAGATGAGCCAGAACTCCGAGCGTCTTTCCTGGACATTCGAGGAGGTTGACGGCAAGCTGAAGGGCATCATGGAGGGCATTTACGCCGCCTGCGCTCAGGCTGCCGAGCAGTACGGCAAAAAGGGCGACATCCAGGCCGGCGCCAATATCGCCGGCTTCCTGAAGGTGGCCGACGCCATGCTCTGGCAGGGCGTTTGCTACAAATCATCTTCGATCAAATCACACATAATCCTCCCACACGAACATATTAAAAACCAGCCGTCTCAAAAAGGCGGCTGGTTTTTCAGTCTCTGCCGGGATAATAAACACATTTATATTTTATTAAATCATCAGCATTGCTCTGGCCTGCTCCGTCAGCTCCTGGCGCTGGTCGGGGTGGGCGATAGCGATAAGCTGCCTGACCCGCTCGGACACGGTGCAGCCCTTCAGCCGGGCCACACCGTATTCTGTGACGATATAATCCACATAGTTCCGGGGAATGGTAACAATGGCCCCCGGCGTTAGCTGGCTTTTGATCTTATAATCTCCCCGCTTTGTCTTGGACTGGAAGGCCAGGATGTTCTTCCCGTGCTTGGCACGGAAGGTGCCGTATGCGAAGCAGAAGGCCCCGCCGGGCCGCCGCCCAGGATGAAAATGTCATAGGCCTGTCCGCTCATAGGGTACATCCTTCCACAAAATTCTTGTCGAACCATTATATTGTATCACACCGTTTTGCCTCCTGCAAGGGTGAAGCACACATTTAGTGTACCCTCCATGAGCCAAAAAAACGCCGACCTGCGCCGACGTTTTTAATTTTGGCTTTACTCCAGAAGTATTTAGAACTAGAAGTTTGATATGATAAAACATAGTGATTAGCATGGTAGCCGGTTTTACTAAGATGGTAGCAGGTTCCCCTGGCTTGGCAAGACATTGGTACGTTATCGGATCCGAATTTTATGAGCAGGCACAGAGTGAGCGACTGGCAGATTTTACGAAAACGCTAAAAGCCCAGAACGGTGCAATCCAAGAATTTGACAGCGCACTCTGAGTAAGCGTGGTGGAGTCATCACAGTCAGCAAAGAAGCAGGAAACCACGGTCATATTCCGCAACGTAACTGAGATACAGTCATAACAGAATACTAAAAAGAGAAAACATTTGGCTTTCCGTCACTATATAGGGAGAGAATTAGATAAGATTGAGACGCAAATTGCAAGTGCAAGTTGGACACTCGGTAGAATGAATTTATGAACCTT
>JAJQCH010000067.1 GCA_021202795.1 Oscillospiraceae bacterium | reverse complement strand
TCACTATGGATTTTCTTTTTCAAGTGTCCATCTTCATTATGCAATCAACCAAAATGTTCTTTCTTTAACTCTCAATAAATCTTTTTTTCCTTTTTTTACGATTCCTGTTGAAGGATTTTAATCATTTGACAACTGGATTTTCGTATGTTAGAATAATCATGTAATGTTACATTTAGATTGAAATCGGGATGTGATTAAATTTGGGTAAAAAAAAGGATGTCTCCATCAAAGACATCGCCGCTCACTGCGGAATTTCAGTGGCTACGGTCTCCAGGGTTCTCAACAATAAGGGAAATTACACTCCTGAGACAAGAGACAAGGTTTTGCGCGCCGTCGATTCCTTAAATTATTCTGTGACGCAAGCGCCTCATCACATTCACAGAACAAAGCTGATTGGTATTCTCGTCCCGGACGCGCAGAATGAATGGTTCTCTGTCCTCATTGTCCATCTGGAAACAGCGTTTGGCAAAAAGGGCTATCGCTGTCTTATCTGCCACACAAATCACGAAAAGAGTGCGGAGCTGGAACTATGCCATTATCTCATCGATGCCGGTATCTGCGGGCTGATTAACATTGCCTGCACAACAAGCGACATCATCACTCTGACTGCCGCCAACAACATACCGATGGTCTGCATCGACCGCCCACCCTCTGACTCCTTAGACCAAGTCGCCTGCGTGGAATCGGATCACTTTCTTGGCGCCTTTATAGCCACCGAATTGCTGATCAAGCGGGGCTGCAACCGTATTCTTTTTCTTGGGCGCTTCAAGGAATCCCCCATCAACGAGCCAAGACTGAACGGTTATCTCGCTGCACTGAAGCAGTATGGAAAACCTGAAGCTTCGGAATTGATTGTAAACCTGCAAATGGACGAATACCCAAACTTCTCCTCCACCAAAAACATGGTGTATTATCTCATCAAAAGCTCTGTAAAATTCGATGGCATCTTTGCTGTCAATGACTGGCGCGCCTTCGGCGCTCTCGCCGCCCTCCAGATGGCGGATATTCAAATCCCCAACGAGGTCAAGCTGATTGGCTTTGATGATGTGTCTCTCACTCGCTTTTGTACGCCGGCAATTTCCACAATTCATCAGGATGACCGCCTAATCGCGCAAACCGCCGCCGATATACTTCTTGACGCCATTGAGCAATGCAAGCTTCCCGACCCCTGCCACATCGTCATTCCCATTGCCATCGTAGAGCGTGGGACGACCTGACTCACTGTGAAGGGTACCACAAAAACCCACCCCAGCCCAGAGGAACACTCCGGGTGGGGTGGGATTTTTGTGTGTATGGATGTTATGGCTCATCGGC
Organism: Oscillospiraceae bacterium; assembly: GCA_021202795.1. Taxonomy (GTDB): domain Bacteria; phylum Bacillota; class Clostridia; order Oscillospirales; family Oscillospiraceae; genus CAJOIG01. The sequence goes on along the minus strand of JAJQCH010000067.1, from coordinate 3,578 downwards.
AATGAGGCAGTGTCACCAGGGGCGCTGCCTCTTATGGCAGACGCAGGGGCAGATTAATACTGGGCCGCGAACTCCTCGAAGGTCATGGCGGTGCCGGATTCCAGCATACCACCGTAGAGCATTTCAGCCGGGAAGGAGACGTAGTCGCCAGCCTCGATCAAAGGCATAAACTCGTTTTCCACCTGATCCTCGGTTAGGGAGGAGTTGACCTCCAGCTCGGCCAGGAGCCACTCGTGGATATACTCCACATAGGCGTCCTCCACACTGAGGGTCTCCGCCGCTTCCTCGCTGGCCTCGGCGGAAGCCTCCTCAGAGGCGGTCTCCCCCGCGTTGCTGACCAGGGTCTCCCGCGGGTTATCGCCGGTGTAGCGATAGATGGGGAAGTCGCCGGTCTCCTCGTCGTAGTCGATCAGGCCGTACTGATACAGAGTGCCGTCATAGCCAACGGAATCGGTGACGTCCGGCTCCATCAGCATGGCCAGGATGTTGGCTCCCACCTGATCCATGGGGAACACATACGCGCCGTTTTCGAAGGTGACTTCGGTGGCCTCATACAAATCGGCCTCGATGCCCCGCTCGGTCTCCTCGTCAATCATGTACGGGCCGACGTAGTAGTACTGCTGGAGGGTAACGGTGGTGCCGGGATCCAGAGTGTAATACTCGATGCCCTGGTTGTCGATAACATAGAGAATTTCCTCGATGTTCTCCAGGTCTGCGGGCAAAACATAAGCGGTGGGCCGGGTGCGGCTGCGGACGATGGTGTCTTGCAGCTCCAGGGCATTGGTCTCCTCGCTGTAGACCGTGCCGTCCATGTTGTACTGGACGCGGGTACCCTCATAATCGGTCAGGGTGTCGCCGGAGGCGGTCTGGTACAGGGCCAGCAGCTCGTCCTCGTCGTAGGTCTTGCCCATCTCGATGGTCTCCTCACGGGCGGCGGCCACGGTTTCCACTATCTCGTCGGCGTGTTCAGCGGTATAGGTGATATAGGCCATGACCACGGTCTCCTGAGAATACACCCGGCGCTCGAAGTTGGTCTTGCCGGCGCCGATGCCCCGGGTCTCCACCAGGAAGGACAGGCAGTTATACAGTCCGAAATAGGCTCGGCCAATGGGGTTATTGGTGGTGGTGCCATAGTGATAGATCCGCAGTCCGGCGTCCTCCGCCGTCTCAAAGGCGTAGGCGGTCATCTCAAGGCCCAGGGCCGTGACCTCCTCGTCGTCGTTGAGGCTGGTGGCAGGCGTGGTCTCCACGTCGTCCGCCTGGCGCATATAGCCATCGGCGTTCGCCCCATAGAAGGTGAACTCATGGCCGTCGATGACCACTTCAGCCATGAACAGGCGATAGGCGGTATGGAGCTGAGCCAGCTCCTCGGCCTTCAGGGCCATATGGTCGCGGTTCATGTCGAAGCCGTCATAGGTGACGCGGGTGAACAGATAGGAGCCGTCCGGGTTAATCCGGGGAACCACGATGACGTTCACGTTCTCCAGCAGAGCGGCAGTCTCCTCGTCGTTTATAAAGTCGTCGATGATAACAAGCGCGCCCTCACCGGCGGCAGGCTCGTTGGGATGAATCTGGGCCTGATACCAGACGGTAGGCTTGCCGTTGGCCGTTACCAGTTCGGCAGCCTCCTCCAGGGTGGCGTCCTCAGGAATCTCTGTCTCGGTGAAAATCACCAGAGGAATGTCCATCTCATAGTTGGGGGTAGTACCGGCGGAATAGAGATACATATAGTCGCAGCTCTCGTCCCGGTCGGCCAAAAACTCCTCCAGCTCCTCCTGGGTGGTGAACTCATGGGCGGCGTCCGTTCCGTCGAAGGCGGGGGTCTCATAGCCCTGATCCTCCACGGTGTAATGCTCCAGAATCTCATCCGGCCAGATGCAGAGCATGGCGTCGCGGGAGTCCATGGAATAGGTGTCCGGCGCGTTTTCCGGCACCACGGTGGGCTGATAGCCGTCGGTCTCCCCGACCTTGCCGCCAGTGACCTCGATCACGATTTCACCGGCTGCTATGTCCTCCTCCGTGATGTTGAAAATTTTCAGGATGTTGTAATAGCCGTCGCCGGAGATGTGATAGCTGTAGGTACCGGCCTCGGTGATGGTATAGCCGTCCTCCTCCGGGATCAGGGTCAGCTCCCCATCCTCAATCATCACGTCCAGGGTCTTGGACGACGATGTGGGGAAGCCCGCATACAGCTCGATCGTTACCTCATCCTCCTCAATGCCCTCCGGGTATGTGAATACCAGAGACGCGGAGAGGGCCTCAACCTCCTCCGACGCGACTTCCGGGGAAGCCTCTTCCGATGCGAAGGCCGCCGCCGGGAACAGCGCGCAGCACAAACACAGCACCAGAAGGATTGATAACAGGCGTTTTTTCATTTCTAAACCTCCCAAAATGATTTTTTCGCGGAAAATTTGGCGGAATCAAGAACAAAAACTTATCTTATCCATCATCAAATCTTCTAACGATGGTCTATGTATACCATAAATTTACAAATTTTACAAGAGATCCTTATCGATTTTTACCGACGGAATTGCACATTTGTTAACAATGACAAGGAAGATACCTCCCCAACCCCATTTTTTGGTACAATATTTCGCTCATTGCGCAGAAAAAGCACCCCGCCGGAGCGGAGCGCTTTAGACCTGTTTTGCTATGGCAATCTGTTTTGTTCTTCCCTGTCTGGCATTTGGCGCGTTCCTCCTGATATGGAGGGACAGCGCCGCCTCGGTTCCAAGCGTATCTCAGACGTCGGACTTACTGCAAATAATCGTATACCTTCACCGGCTGGCCAAGGGTCAGGTTGGTCAGAATATGGGCGCAGGATACTACGCGGCGGACAGGCAGATCCGCCATGGGCGCGAACACATGAGGATGCAGCTCCAGCCGCGCCTGACCGTTCCAGGCCTCCAATATCTCCATATCCGTGGTCTGGGCGCGGATCAGCTCCGCGATGCGGGGCGTGCCGTCGTAATTGGGCTGAAGCTTCAGCATAAAGGTCGGGGAGCCGATTTGCGCTCTGGCCTGCTGCATATCCATAGGCCAGTATTTATAGGTCATGGTGGCGGTGGCGATGCGCTGGCGGCTCTCCCCTACCTCGCAGGTTCCCACCAGCGTCTCTCCATCCACAAACAGCTTGGGATAGCCCGGCTTCTTCGGATAGGCGTGGGCTTCCCGCCCTCCGGCCATGGGGCCGAAGCCGTCCAGCACCATCAGATGCAAATACTCCCCCTGCTCTCCCTGGTAGGACACGGGAATGGCCTGACCACATTCGGAATAGGCGCCGTAGCCCGTGGTATCCGGCATACTCATAACCTCAAACCGCACAAGGGGCCGATCCAACAGCTCCAACGGCTCTGGCACCGCCTGACGCAGCGCGTCCCAATCTGTTTCATAGGTGATGAACATATGCTCCCGCCGGTTGAACCGATGGGCGCAGGGCGGAATGGCCGGGGCGCACAGGGGCGTTGACATCCTTTTTATGATTTCCTCCGCTTTCATGGGAAAACCTCCTGCATATACTGTTTTTATAAGGTCGATTGTAAAATGAAGTTGAACACCTAAAAAATCCATAGCAATTG
>JAJQCH010000141.1 GCA_021202795.1 Oscillospiraceae bacterium | reverse complement strand
AATCACTATGGATTTTCTTTTTCAAGTGTCCATCTTCATTATGCAATCAACCATCGGAAAAATTTTAAAAGAAAACCGAAAGAGTCTTCTTCTGCGAGTGAAAATTACTTTCATATGTGATTGAAAATTACCTTCACAGATGATATACTGAAAAACATGGCGTTAAGAAGGACTGTAGCCTGGGATGGTACACGGCATGGAGCGGATGATGCGCCGGCTTGCGGCGCGAAAGACCCGGCGGAGCCACAGCCGTGTTTATTCCGGGGTTCATTAACAGTGATTTGCAAATTCGGGAAAGGATGAAGTTTCAAATGGATAAAACGGCATTTCAGACCCGGCATCAGTGGGTCAGAGACGAGCTGAAGCGCAGCGTGGATTTCTGGCTGAAGTACGGTATGGACAGGGAATACGGCGGCGTGTACACCTGCCTTGATCGGAAGGGCAGAATCTATTCCACTGACAAGAGCGTATGGATGCAGGGACGGTGCGGCTGGATATTTTCCTATCTGTGTACCCAGTATGGCCAGCGCTCCGAGTGGCTGGAGGCCTCCCGCTCCTGCCTGGACTTTCTGGAGGAACACTGCGTGAATCACGACGCCGGCGGGCGGCTTTATTTCACCGTCACCGGGGACGGCAGGCCCCTGCGTCAGCGCCGCTACTGCCACTCCGAGAATTTCTATACCATTGCCAACGCGGAATATTATGCCAATACCGGCGACACTGTGCGCATCGAGCGCGCCCGCCGCGCCTATGAAATGGTGTATGATCTGAATAACGGACTGATCGAGGATCCCACGGGCCTCGGCCCCAAGACTATCCCTGAGACCCGCCGTAGCCGTGCCTTTGGCGACCCTATGATTTACCTGAACGTCACTGCCATTATGCGCCGGTGTGACCCGGAGAACAGGGAGCTTTACGACCGCCGGGCAGAGGAGTGTGTCAGTAATATTCTGAAATATCACTATAAGCCGGAGCTGAAGTGCGTGCTGGAGACGGTGGGCATGAACGGCGAGCTGCAGATAGATACTACCGCCGGTCGGGTAGTCAATCCCGGTCACGATATTGAGGGAAGCTGGTTCCTCCAGGAGCAGGCCAACTACACCGGGGACGCCGCCCTGAGCCAGACCGCCCAGATTATCTTTCAAAACGCCATAGAAGCCGGTTGGGATGAGGAATACGGTGGGCTGTTGTATTTCATCGACTGCCTGGGTTGTCCGCCGGAGGCCTATGAACACGATATGAAGCTGTGGTGGCCGCACAACGAGATCCTCATTGCCTCTATGATGTTCTACCGGGATACCGGGGACGAGAAGTATCTTGACTGGTTCAACAAAACCGCCGATTATGTCGAGAAGCACTTTGCCGATCCGGAATATGGCGAGTGGTACGGTTATCTGCGCCGGGATGGTCTGCCTACCATGCCTGCCTGCAAGGGAAGCACCTTCAAGGGTCCTTTCCATGTACCCCGCTGTCTGATCCTGGTGGATAAGATGATGGATGAGGTGGAGTCTGCGCACTGAGGCAGGCGGAAGAGTATCCTTACCACAGTGCAGCATCCAATGCGCCTGCAACGCCCCCTCTGATTTGAAAGGCAGGTTTGCAATGTTTAGACAGGTTTTTGATCCGGATAACCTATTCTGGCGTCTTATCAGCCGAGGTGTGGATTTCGTGGGGCTTGGCCTCTTCTGGGCGGCTCTGTGTCTTCCCATCGTTACCATCGTTCCGGCCAGCGCTGCCCTGTACTACACTGTGGTGAAAACATTCCGCCAGAAGGAGGACGGCGCCTTTGCCATGATGTGGCGTGCCTTTCGTGCCGATCTGAAAAAGGGCGTCATCGTCAACCTGATCTGTCTGCCTGTCGCGCTGCTGCTGGCTTACGGCCACTACGTCATGGTGGCAAATAACGGCAGCGACCTGGGCGCGATGATGTACATGACCTATTATGTGGCCCTGTTGGTTCCGGTGGGCGTTCTGTGCTATCTGGTACCCTTGATGGGGCGGTTTGAGTTTGGCATCAAAAGCCTGTTCCGCACCGCCTTTGCTCTGGCCATACGTCATCTGCCCTCTACGGTCGTCGTGGTGATGCTCAATGTAGAGCTGCTCATCTTTACTCTGGAGCGGTGGTGGCCGGTGTTCTTCACGCCTGTGCTGGCCAATCTGCTAACCTCCTTGTTTCTGGAGAGGATCTTTCCCAAATACCTCTCTGAGGAGGAAACGGCGGTCTTGCAGGACAGACCGCCGGAGAAGCCGGAATAAATTGCAAAAATGCCGTTTCCCTAAAAACAGGGACGGCATTTTTTGTGCGCATCGGAATTCGACGGAATACATATATGTTAGTTGACGGTTTCCGTAATCAACGGCAGATCACTGGAGCAGGGAGGGTACCAGGGCGGCGAGGCGGTCGGCCAACTGGGCGTGTCCCCTCCTGGTAAGGTGCATATAGTCGATGCAGTTGAACTCGCAGCCCTCTGCGTCCATGAAATGAACGCCCAGAAGCTCTGCCTGAGCGGCGTACTGCTCCGCGAGGCCGGCGGACTTTTCCGCGCAGCCCTCGCCCATGGCGGGGTCATTATATTGAGGCCTGATATGCGGCGGGGCGACGATTAAGATGTTGGGTCTTTTTTCTCCCCAGCAGTCCACTGACATGGCCTTCTGCACCAGACGCTGCATCCCCAGGCCGATGCAGGTGGCATTGACACCCAGACGCTGCTTGGTGTCGTTGGTACCCAGCATGATGATCAGCAGATCGATTATCTCGTGACTCTTCAGCAGAGAGTAGATCACCGGCAGAGCGGCCATGCTCTCATGCAGCGGGTCAGGAAACACGGTTGTGCGGCCGGAAAGCCCCTCCTCTATGACCAGATAGCCGTCCCCCAGCGCTGCTTGCAGGCGGCAGGTCCAGCGTTCATCCTCATTGAAGCGAATGCCGCCGTCAGCGCAGTCGCTGGGGTCGGCGCAGTAGCCGTGTGTGTTGGAATCGCCCAGGCAGAGAATGTGCTTTTTCATGGCAAAACGTCCCTTTCTGTCCCCGCGTCAGGGGAATGATCACGATTAGACTAGCTGTATTTTCGAAAAAAGTCAAGAGGGATATGAGAGATGACCGCTCGTTCTGAAATGATTTTTATGAAGTACTGTATCTGCCTGAAATACCCGACTGTTGCCTGCGATTTACAGAAATTTGCAGAAAATTATGCCTTTTGTTAAAAAAACGACTTGACATATGGTGAGGATTTTTGTACAATCTTCACAGATGGGAGCGTAGTCCTGTCTTGTGCGTTTGCACGATTTGCAAATCTAATTTAAAAATGGAGGCAAAAACATGAAAAGAATTCTTGCACTTTTACTTGCGATGGTCATGATCTTTGGCCTTGCCGCCTGCAGCAGCAGCTCGGACAGCTCCGACGCCGCAGACGACAGCGATTCCGAAACCGTTGAGACTGAAGCTGAAGTCGAGACTGAGGATGAGGTCGAGGCTGAGGCTGACAGCGGCGAGGTGGCCGACTCCATCACCCTGTGGACCTATCCCATCGGCAACTGGGGCGTAGAGGCTACCGTTAACGAGCTGGTAGCCGCCTTCACCGAGGCCACCGGGATCTCTGTCACCGTGGAGTATCTGGACTACACCAACGGCGATGAGAAAGTCAACACTGCTCTTGCCGCAGGCGAAGCTCCCGACCTGATCATGGAAGGCCCCGAGCGTCTGGTCGCCGACTGGGGTGCCAGCGGCTACATGGTGGATATTTCCGACCTGCTGGATGACACCGATATCGAGGAGATCAATGCCGCCGCACTGGACGCCTGCTATAGCTCTGACGGCGCTCTGTATGAGTATCCCCTGGTTATGACCGCGCACTGCATGGCCATCAACAAGACGGTCTTCGAGGCTGCCGGTGCAATGCAGTATCTGGATGAGGAGAGCCACACCTGGAACTCTACCGAGGACTTCCTGGCTGCTGTTCAGGCTGTCTATGAGTACACTGGCACTGCTGTAGGCGCTGTTTACTGCGGCGGCCAGGGCGGCGACCAGGGTACCCGCGCTCTCATTAACAATATGTACGGCGGTACCTTTGCCAACGAGGATCATACCGCCTACACCTGGGACTCCGAAGAGAACGCTGCCGCCCTTGAGGCGCTGGTTGCGGCTGACGGCATCGAATTCGACGCATCCATCGTCGGCGGCGACGAGATCGCTGAGTTCTATCAGGGTACTCTGAACATGGCCTTCTGCTGGAATATCGCTCAGCAGTTGGATCCCAACAGCGCCGGCACCGGTTCCGGCCTGACCCTGAGCGGCGACGAGATCCTGTTCATGGCCTTCCCCACTGAGGATGGCTCTGATCCCGCTTTGTGCGGCGGCATCTGGGGCTTCGGCATCTTCGATAACGGCGATGATGCCAAGATTGCTGCTGCCAAGCTGTTCATCCAGTATATGTGCGATTCCGAGGCCACTGTTGACGCTGTGACCGCGGCCAACTACTTTGCTGTCCGTGAGACCGTGGGCGACGGCGTGGACATCTCCGACATCTGGGACGGCAACGAGATCATGAGCGAGTACAACAAGCTGATGGTTTACCTGGGCGACTACTACCAGGTCACTACTAACTGGACTGCCGCCCGTTATCAGTGGTGGAATATGCTCCAGGAGGTCGGCACCGGCGCTGACATCTCCGAGGCGCTGGCTACTCGTGCTGCCAATGCCAACTCCGGCATTGCCGAGAGCTGATCAAAGGTGGGTTTCACACACAGTTTATTTTTGAGCTGATGGGTAGCGCACCCCACCCCCGCTGCGCGGGGGTGGGGTGTTGCCAATTACAGAAGAGATACGCAGGATCGGTTCACTGCTAAAGAAAGACAGCGGACTGACGCTACATATTTTCTTCTCGAATTGCAATAGCAAGTTGCAATAGTTTTTTCAGTGATGCTCGTTGGCA
>JAJQCH010000184.1 GCA_021202795.1 Oscillospiraceae bacterium | reverse complement strand
CGTTCTCCGGGGCGTAACCAGCCTCGCACAGCACCTCGAAGCCGCACTGCATCAGATCGACCACGCCGCCGCAGAGGACGGTCTGCTCGCCGAACAGGTCGGTCTCGGTCTCGTCGTGCATGGTGGTCTCCATGATACCGGCGCGGGCGCCGCCGATCCCGGCGATATAGGCCAGAGCGATGTCATAGGCCTTGCCGGTGGCGTCCTGCTCCACAGCCACCAGGCAGGGTACGCCCTTGCCGGACACATACTGGCTGCGGACGGTGTGGCCGGGGCCCTTGGGAGCCGCCATGAACACGTCCACATCCGCGGGAGGAACGATCTGCTGATAGCGGATGTTGAAGCCGTGGGCGAAGGCGATGGCCTTTCCGGCGGTCAGGTTGGGAGCCACGGACTCCTTATAGATGTCCGCCGCCCGCTCGTCGTTTACCAGCATCATAATGATGTCTGCTGCTTTCGTCGCATCGGCCACGGTCATGACGTTGAAGCCGTCCTCGCTGGCCTTGTCCCAACTCTTGCCCTTGCGCAGGCCCACGATCACGTCACAGCCGGAATCCCGCAGGTTCTGGGCGTGGGCGTGGCCCTGGGAGCCGTAACCAATGATGGCGATCTTCTTGCCGTTCAAAACGTTCAGGTCGCAGTCCTGCTCATAATACATCTTAGCCATGGTAGTAATATCTCCTTTAATTTAAAATTGTAATTTTTTGTGTATGTGCCTATTATAGCACGTTTTTGCCGTAGTTAAATTCGCCCTTTTCCTTGGTGTCCTCGTCGATGGTATACGCGCCCCGCTCCAGGGCCACCACGCCGGTGCGGACAAGTTCCAGGATGCCGTTTTTCTCCACCAGGTTCTGGATGGCGACGGTCTTCTCCTCCTCCCCGATGACGGCCAGAGTCAGGCTGGCGGGGGCTACGTCGATGATGTTGGCCCGGAACACGCTGGCGATCTGGATGATCTCATTGCGGGCCTCGCTGGTCTCCGCCTTCACCTTGATCAGCACCAGCTCCCGCCGGATGGCGTGGCTGGCGGTCAGCATTTTCACGGAATGGACGGGCAGCAGCTTGCGGAGCTGGTTGCAGAGGAGAACCACGTTTGCCTCCTTCTCCGCCAGCACCTCGATGGTAATGCGACTGATCTCCGGCACGTCCGTGGTACCCACGGCCAGGGATTCGATGTTATAGCCCTTCCGGGAAAACAGCCGGGACACCTGACTCAGCACGCCGGAGGAGTTGTCCACCAGCACGGCCAGGGTATATCTTTTCTTTTCCATGCTCTTCTCCCCCTTAATTCAGCAAAAACTTGGTGATATGATCGCCGCCGTTGACCATGGGGCGAACCTTCTCGTCCACGTCGATGGCGCAGTCGATCACATAGCCGTGGCCGCAGGCCAGGGCCTCCTTCAGGGCGTCCTCGAAGTCCTGAACGGTGGTGACGCGGCGGCCTGAAAGGCCGTAGGCCTCCGCCAGCTTCACATAGTCCGGCTCCACGGCGATGTCCGTCTCGCAGTAGCGCTTGTCATAAATAAGCGTCTGCCACTGGCGCACCATGCCAAGGGTGCGGTTGTCATAGATAATGGTGATGATGGGCAGATGATAATAGGCCACCGTAGCCAGCTCATGGCAGTTCATGCGGAAGCTGCCGTCTCCGGTGATGTGCAGGACGGTCTTATCCGGGTGGCTGACCTTTGCCCCGATGGCGGCCCCCAGGCCGAAGCCCATGGAGCCGAAGCCCCCGGAGGTGAGAAGCTGACCGGGATAGTCAAAGTGGAAGTGCTGGATGGCCCACATCTGATGCTGGCCCACGTCCGTGGCCACGATGGTGTCCCAGGGGGCGATCCGGGCCACGGCATCGGAGATCTGCTTGGGGGTCAGGGTGTCCCCGGCGAGGGAATATTCCGTCTCCGTGGGGAAGGAGAAGACGTATTTCTTCCACGCCTCGTGTTCCTTCTGCTCCACCCGCTCGTTCAAAAGCTGCAAGACACGCTTCGCGTCCCCCACAATGTGGTGGTCGGTCTGGACGTTTTTGTTGATCTCCGAGCGGTCGATGTCCACCTGGACGATCTTCGCGTTCTGGGCGAAGGTGGCGGGGTTCAGGGCCACCCGGTCGGAGAATCGGCAGCCGAAGGCGATCAGCAGATCGCAGTTGTCCACAGCCATGTTGCTGGCCTGGGAGCCGTGCATCCCGATCATTCCGGTGGTCAGAGGGTTGCGCCCGTTGAAGCCGCCGCCGCCCATGACGGTGATGGCCACCGGCGCGTCCAGCCGCTGGGCAAACTCCGCAAACTCCTTGTCCGCCCGGCCACGGACGATACCGCCGCCGCAGATGAGCAGGGGCTTTTCCGCGCCGTTTATCAGCTCCACCAGCGTTTCAATGTCTGCGATGTCCGGCTCTGGGGCCTTCAGGTCGTGACTGGCCCGGCTGATCAGGGCGGCCAGGCGGCCCTGGGTGTGGTGCAGCTCGCGGGGGAGGTATTCATATTCCGCCTCCTCCGCCGTGGCGTTTTTCAGAATATCGATCAGCACCGGGCCGGGCCGTCCGCTGCGGGCGATGGCGAAGCCCTCCCGCACCACGTCCGCCAACTGATCCGCATGGCTCACAAGATAGTTGCACTTGGTGATGGGCATGGTAATGCCGGTGATGTCCACCTCCTGGAAGGAGTCCCGGCCAATCAGGTTTTTCCCCACGTTGCAGGTGATGAACACCACGGGGGAGGAGTCCATATAGGCGGTGGCAATGCCCGTCACCAGGTTGGTAGCCCCCGGCCCGGAGGTGGCGAAGCACACGCCCACCTTGCCGGTGGAGCGGGCGTAGCCGTCCGCCGCGTGGCTCGCCCCCTGCTCGTGGGCGGTACGGATGTGGGTGATCTTGTCCCTATAGTCATACAGGGCGTCGTAGACGTTCAAAATGGTGCCGCCGGGGTAGCCGAAGACGGTGTCCACGCCCTGCTCCAGCAGACAGTCCAGCAGTATTTTCGCGCCGGTTTCTTTCATACTTGCTTATGCCCGGCCATAGGCCGGCTCCTTTCAATCAGATTCAGATTCTTGCCAAAATCTCCTTGGTCATTTCCGTGCAGTTGAGGGTATGCTCCGTCCCGGCGGGGGCCAGATCCGCCGTGCGGCAGCCGTCATTCAGGGCGGTGTCCACCGCCTTTTCGATGATGTCCGCCTCCGCGCCCAGGTCGAAGGAATACCGCAGCATCATGGCCCCGGACAGAATGGTGGCGATGGGGTTTGCTCGGCCCGTGCCGGTGAGCCGGGGAGCGGAGCCGTGGATCGGCTCGTACATACCCCTGCTGCCCGCTCCCAGAGAGGCGGAGGGCAGCATACCGATGGAGCCGGTGATCTGGCTGGCCTCGTCCGAGAGGATGTCCCCAAACATATTGGTGGTGACGATGACGTCAAACTGGGAGGGATTGCGGATAAGCTGCTGGGCGGTATTGTCCACCAGCATATCCGTCACGGTGACGCCCTCATACTCCTCCGCAATGCGGTGTACGGTCTCCCGCCACAGACGGGAGGACTCCAGGACGTTTGCCTTGTCCACGCTGATGACGCTGCCCCGCCGCTTCTGGGCGGCGGCCATGGCCACGCGGGCGATGCGCTCGATCTCCATGACGGAATAGGCCTCCGTGTCGTAGGCCTCCGGGCCGTTCGGCCCCTCCCGGCGGCCCCGCTCACCGAAGTAAATGCCGCCGGTCAGCTCCCGCACCATCAGCAGATCGAAGCCCTGCTCTATGATGTCCGCCCGCAAGGGGCATTTCCCCGCCAGGGCGGGATAGAGCTTGGCCGGGCGCAGGTTCGTGAACAGGCCCAGCTTAGCGCGCAGGCCCAGCAGGGCCTTCTCCGGGCGGATGTCCCCCGGCAGGGTGTCCCACTTGGGGCCGCCCACCGCGCCCAGCAGCACGCTGTCGCTGGCAAGGCAGCCGTCCACCGTCTCCTGGGGCAGGGGAACGCCGGTGGCGTCGATGGCGCAGCCGCCCGCCAGATATTCCGTGAAGTGGAAGGTGTGGCCTGTCTTGGCTGCGGTCTTTTCCAATACGGCCACGGCGGATTCCACGATCTCCGGCCCAATGCCGTCTCCCTTTATCAGGGCAATGTTAAGCTCCATGTTCTGTACCTCTTTTATCCTTTCTTGTCTTGGCGGGCCTTCAGATAAGGCAGAAGGCCGCCCTTTTCGATAATGTTATTGATAAACGCCGGGAAGGCCGCGGCCTGGAAGGTCTGGCCGGTGGTCTTGTCCTCGATGACGCCGGTGGAGAAATCCACGGAAACGGTGTCCCCGTTTCCGATGGCCTGGGCCGCTTCGGGACATTCCAGAATGGGAAAGCCGATGTTAATAGCATTTCGATAGAAAATGCGGGCGAAGCTTGCCGCAATGACGCAGGAGGCTCCGCTGGCCTGGATGGCCATGGGTGCGTGTTCCCGCGAGGAGCCGCAGCCGAAGTTCCAGCCCCCCACCATGATGTCCCCCGGCTTCACCGAGGCGGCATAGGCCGCGTCGATGTCCTCCATGCAGTGCTTTGCCAGCTCCGCCGGGGAGGGGGCGTTCAGATATCGGGCCGGGATGATCACATCCGTGTCCACGTTGTCTCCATATTTAAATACAGTTCCTGTTACCATGTTCTCTCCTCCTCACAGATCCAGGGGCGAGGCCAGACACCCGGCCAGGGCACTGGCGGCGGCCACAGCGGGAGAGGCCAGGATTACCTTACTCTCCGTGTGACCCATGCGGCCCACAAAGTTGCGGTTGGTGGTGGCCACGGCCACCTCCCCCTCCGCCATGCAGCCCATATGTCCGCCCAGGCACGGCCCGCAGGTGGGGGTGGAAAAGGCGCAGCCAGCCTGAATGAATATCTCCGTCAGGCCCTCTCTGGCGCACTGGAGGCTGATCTCCTGGGTGGCAGGAATGACGATGCAGCGGACGTTTTCCGCCACACGGCGGCCCTGCAAAATGCTGGCCGCCATACGCAGGTCAGAGATGCGTCCGTTGGTGCAGGAGCCGATGACCACCTGGTCGATGAGCAGGCCCTTCACCTCGTCGATGGTTTTGGTGTTGCTGGGCAGGTGGGGCAGGGAGACCGTGGGCTGGAGGCTGTTCAGGTCGATGACCACCTCCTGGTCATACTCGGCGTCCGGGTCGGCCTCATAAACCGTGTAGGGTCTGTCCAGGCGGCCCGTGACATATTCCACCGTCTTCTCGTCCACGGGGAAGATGCCGTTTTTGGCCCCGGCCTCGATGGCCATGTTGGCGATGGTGAAGCGGTCGTCCATGGAGAGGCTAGCCACCCCCTCCCCCTGAAATTCCAGGGATTTATACAGCGCCCCGTCCACCCCAATGAGGCCGATGAGATGCAAAATCACGTCCTTGCCGCTGACATAGGGAGGCAGGGAGCCGGTCAGCGTCACTCGGATGGCGGCGGGAACCTTGAACCAGTTCTCCCCCATGGCCATCCCGGCGGCCATATCCGTGGAGCCGACGCCGGTGGAGAAGGCCCCCAGAGCGCCGTAGGTGCAGGTATGGCTGTCCGCCCCGATCACGCAGTCGCCGGGGCCGACCAGGCCCTTTTCCGGCAGGAGTGCGTGTTCTATCCCTACCTGGCCCACATCGTAGAAATGGGTGATGTTGAATCTGTGTGCAAATTCCCGCGCCTGCTTGCAGAGCTGGGCGGATTTAATGTCCTTGCAGGGGGTGTAGTGATCCAGGACGATGGCGATCTTGTCCTTGTCAAAGATGCTCTCCAGTCCCGCCTCGTCGAACACGGTGACGGCCACGGGGGTGGTGACGTCGTTTCCCAACACCAGGTCAAGCTTCGCCTCGATCAGATCCCCGGCCTTTACGCTGTCAAGCCCCGCATGGGCCGCCAGCACCTTTTGGGTCATGGTCATTCCCATGGGTTTAAGCCTCCTTCTTTTCCGTGGCGGCGCAAAGCTTGTTCACGGCGTTAATATAAGCGGTAATACTGGCCTGGATAATATCCGTGGAGAGGCCCTTGCCGGTATAGGTTCTGCCGCCGCTCATCAGCTTCACGGTGACGTCGCCCAGGGTGTCCTTGCCCTGGGACACGGAATGGATGTTATAAATATCAAAGGTATGCTCCGCCGGCTGGACGATTTTGTCCACCGCCTTGAAGGCCGCGTCGATAGGCCCGTCGCCCAGGCACACGTCCTCCCGCTTCTCCCCGTCCTTCTCCAGGCTGACGGTGCAGGTGGCGGTGGTGAAGTTGCTGGTGTGAACGGAGAACCAGTCCAGCTTGTAGCCCTTCTCGGTCTCTGTGTCCTCCGTGACGGCCCGATGCTCCGCCAGGGCCTCCAAGTCCGCGTCCGTGACGGTCTTTTTCTTGTCGCAGAGGATCTTAAACTCCTCAAAGCAGGCGGCCAGCTCCTCCTTGGAGAGGGTATAGCCCAGCGCCCGAAGCCGCTCGTCCACGGCGTGCTTGCCGGAGTGCTTGCCGAGGACGATGCTGTTTGTCTGCACGCCGATGGACTCCGGGGTCATGATCTCATAGGTCTGCTTGTTCGCCAGGACGCCGTGCTGGTGGATGCCCGCCTCATGGGCGAAGGCGTTCCGGCCCACGATGGGCTTATTCAGGGGCGCGCTCTGGCCGATGATGCTATACACCGTCCGGCTGGCGCGGGCGATCTGGGTGGTGTCGATGCCCGTCTCATAGGGGTAGACCGTGGGCCGGGTGCGCATGGCCATAACGACCTCCTCCAGGGCGGTGTTGCCGCTGCGCTCGCCAAGGCCGTTCACGGTACACTCGATCTGCCGTGCGCCGCCCTGAACGCCGGCCAGGGAGTTTGCTGTAGCAAGGCCCAGGTCGTTGTGGCAGTGGACGGAGAAGATGGCCTTGTCGCTGTCGGGAACCTTCTCCCGCAGGTACTGGATGAGCGCGGTCATCTCCGCCGGAGAGGTATAGCCCACCGTGTCCGGGATGTTCACCGTGGTGGCTCCGGCCCGGATGACCGCGTCCACTACCTTTACGAGGAAATCCCAGTCGCTTCTGGTAGCGTCCTCAGCGGAAAACTCGATGTTGTCGCAGTATTTTTTCGCGTGGGCGGTCATGGCGGCGGCGGATTCCAGCACCTCCTGCTCCGTCATTTTCAGCTTGTATTCCATGTGCAGAGGGGAGGTGGCCAGGAACAGGTGGATGCGGGGGTCGGCGGCGTGCTTCACCGCGTCCCAGGCGGTGTCGATGTCCAGGACGCTGGCCCTGGCCAGGGACGCCACGGTGCAGTCCTTCACCGTGGAGGCGATGGTGCTGACGCTCTCAAAGTCTCCCGGCGAGGAGATGGCGAAGCCCGCCTCGATCACGTCCACATGGAGCTTTTCCAGGCATTTGGCTACCTCGATCTTCTCCTTCAGGTTCATGGAGCAGCCGGGGGATTGCTCCCCGTCCCGGAGGGTGGTGTCGAAAATTACGATCTTATCCATGAGTCTTGCCTTCCTTTCTAAATGCAAGAAATTTTCCGCGCTTTAATTCGCAAAACAAAAGCCGTATGGTCTGAAAAGTCAGTCCATACGGCGTTAGCTGCGGGTTATTGGCTGGGCGTCCAGCGATTTCAGCATCCGGCTTTTACAGCATGACTTTTCGCGCTATTATTGAAGACCCACAGTCGTACAATAATAACGCCAATAAGCAGGATGCTGTTGAGGACGGAAACGGTACTCATAAACATGAAACCTCTGTCAGCTCATTAAGTAATAACTTTTGTTACTATAACACACCATTTCGCCCCTGTCAAACATTTTCGGGAAAAATTTTCGCAAAATCTGATTATGGGCAAAAATCGGTGTGCAAAGGTCAAATTGTGTGCTATAATATAAGAGATTGTGCTGTAATCGCAAGTATCCTAAACCATAAAACTATCGTCACCTGGGAGAGAGTATGAACAGACATCTGCTGTCCCGGCCCGCCGCGCCTTTGCTGGGAGTGGTTTGAGCCGTGTGGAAATATTTTGGCGTTTTTTGAACGTCGCGACCGTCCTGCTGGGCGGGAGCATCGGGCTTTTCCTACGCCGCCGGGGCGCGAAGCCGAAGCCGGCTCCAGCGGGTCTGCCGGAGCGGGAGAAGCTGACGGACTCCATGATGGTCTGTCTGGGCCTTTGCACCATCTTCGCCGGGGCCTCCGGGCTGGTCGGCATAGAGAGCGGCGTTCAGGCTCTGATCACCGTGGCCTCCCTGGTGGGTGGGTATCTCGTCGGCTGGCTGCTGCGCCTGGACGACCGGCTGAATCGGCTGGGCGACCGGGTGGTGGCCCGCTTCGGCGGCGGAGACGGACAAAACAGCCCGGCGGAGGGGCTTGTCACCGCCTGTATGCTGTTTTGCATCGGCTCCATGACCGTCCTGGGTTCCTTTGAGAGCGCGGCGAATCCTGCCGGCTCCCTTCAGATCGACTGCCACACCACGCTTCTGATAAAATCCATGATGGACTTTGTCTCCTCCACCTGTCTGGCCGCCACCTATGGCGTGTCGGTGCTGCTGTCCGTCGGATTTATCCTGCTGGTCGAGGGGACGCTGGTAACACTGGCCGCCGCCATCCAGCCCTTTCTGGAATCCATCGGGGCGCTACCCGTCATCGACTGTGTGGGTGCGCTTATCCTGATGGCCATCGCCATGAATCTGCTGGGCATCCGAAAGCTGAAAACGGTGGACTATCTCCCCGCCCTGTTTTTGCCCATTTTAATCTGCTGGGTTCTGACCAAGTGCGGCTTGGCCATATAGCGTCGTACCGCCATATACCGGGAATTGACAAACCCCTTCATTCCATGGTATATATCCAAAGAGCAAATGAGAATGTTTTTCATCCGATGGGGTTTAGGTTGAGTTTAGGTTTCCAGTATACCATATTTGTAACATATTATACGCCTATTACGGCTAAATAAAAAATGCGCGGGCTGTTCCTGCGCCGGAGCTTCCATGAGTAACAAGAAACGAACCAAGATTTTCAATCTATCTCACTATCTGCTGGGCGTCCGGCTGGACAACTGGCTCCGTCTGCTGTGGCGGTGCCGGTTCCGCATCCAGCCCAGCAAGATCCCGCAGGCGCTGTTCATCACCGTCATCAGCATTATCCTGTTCCCCTTCGCCATTTTGGAGGGGCTGGTGTGCGCCATTCCCCTGCACCGCGCAAAAATCATAAAGGATCCAGTGTTCATCCTGGGCCACTGGCGCAGCGGCACCACTTATCTTCAAAACCTGATGAGCCGGGATCCCCAGTTCGACTGGTTCAGCCCCATGAACACAGCCATGTTCTCCAACTATGTGCTGCTGGGCTGGCTTTTGCGGGGCGGCGTAAAAAGCGGCATCAAGAACGCCCGGCCCATGGATAACGTCCAGTACACCATGGATCTGCCCATGGAGGAGACCTTTGCCCTGGGGAATTTCACCCCCTTTATTCTGGATCACCTGCTGGCCTTCCCCCTGGTGTGGGAAAAATACGTCCCCTATGTATTTGTCGACCAGCTTCCGCCCCGGCAGCAGCGGCGCTATCGCCGGGCCTATCAGCACATTCTGAAAAAGAAGACCATGACCGGCGGCGGCAAACGCCTGGTGCTGAAAAGCCCGGACAACACCGCCCGGACGGATATGCTCCGGGAGCTTTACCCGGACGCCAAATTTGTGAACATCTACCGCGACCCCTACGCCGTGGTGGACAGCACGGTAAACATGATAAAAAGCCAGATAAACCTTGTCATGCTGACAAAGCTCCCGGACGTGGATGTGGACGATCTGCTGGAGGATATGGTCATCCACCGCATGGCCGTTCCCATGTATAAAAAGCTGATTGCCGAGGAACCCACCTTCAAGCCCCACCACTTCGTCAGCGTGAAGTATGAGGACTTCGTCACCGACCCGGAGCGGTATCTGCGGTACATCTACCAGGAGCTGGAGCTGGGCGGCTTTGAGGACGCCCTGCCCCGTCTGCGTTCCTTCATCGCCGGGCAGAAATCCTATCAGACCGACCGTCACGCCATTCGCCCCCGGCTGCGGGAGAAGGTCAACCAGAACCTGGGCTTTTACTTTGAGCATTACGGCTATGAAATGGTACAGGGCGAACCCATGAAGGCCGTGGAGGGATTGTAATTATGGATCATCTGGACAAGCTGGAGGCAAAAAGCGTCCACATCCTGCGGGAGGCCTACGCCGCCTTTGACAATATGTGTATGCTCTGGTCCATCGGGAAGGACTCCACCGTGCTGCTGTGGCTGGCACGGAAGGCGTTTTATGGCCATGTACCCTTTCCCCTGGTGCATATAGACACCCACTACAAAATCCCGGAAATGATCGAATACAGGGACAGGCTTGCCAAGGAAATGGGCCTTTATATGATCTACGGCGAAAACAAGGAAGCCCTGGACAGCAAAACCACCTTCCCTGACGGGAACGTATCCCATGTGGAGTGCTGCCGCCTTTTGAAGACGGAGGCCCTGGCCCACACCCTGGACGGCTCCTGGCCCCGCTACCGGCTGAATCTTCAAACCGGGGAGTACGAGCGGGACACCAACACCGACCGCTACACCGGCGTCATCGTGGGGGCGCGGGCGGACGAGGAGGGCAGCCGTTCCAAGGAGCGGTATTTCTCCCCCCGCGACCAGAAAAACGACTGGGATCTGGACGACCAGCCCCCGGAGTTCTGGAATCAGTTCAAAACCGACTTTGCCCCCGGCACCCATGTGCGCATCCATCCCCTGCTGGACTGGACGGAGCTGAACGTGTGGGAGTACATCGAGCGGGAGAACATCCCCACCGTGAGCCTTTACTATAACCAGGGAGACGGCACCCGCTACCGCAGCCTGGGTTGCGCGCCCTGCACAAAGCCCATCAAATCGGAATCCCACAACGTACATGAGATCATCGAGGAGCTTCGCACCGGCGCCCTGTCCTCCATCGCGGAGCGGTCAGGCCGCGCCCAGGACGCCGAGGACGGCGGCTTAGAGACCCTTCGCCGCAACGGCTATATGTGAGACGGAGGTGACTGCTTTGGACAACGAGGAAATCCTGAATATTGTTACCGTGGGCCATGTGGATCACGGAAAATCCACGGTGGTGGGCCGTCTGCTGGCAGACGCCCACGGCCTGCCGGACGGAAAGCTGGAGGCGGTGCGGGAAAACTGCCGCCGCAACTCCAAGCCCTTTGAATACGCCTTTTTGCTGGATGCGCTGAAAAACGAGCAGGCCCAGGGCATCACCATCGACACCGCCCGCTGCTTCTTCCACACGGACAAACGCCAGTACATCATCATCGACGCGCCGGGCCACATCGAATTTTTAAAGAACATGGTGACAGGCGCCTCCCGCGCAGAGGCCGCTCTGATGGTCATAGACGCGGCCCGCGGCGTGGAAGAGAACACCCGCCGCCACGGCTACTTTCTCTCCATGCTGGGCATCCGCCAGATCGCCGTGCTGGTGAATAAGATGGATCTGGTGGGCTACGACCAGCGGATTTTTGAGGACATCAAGGCCGAGATGTCCACCTTCCTGGAAAAAGTAGACATACACCCCCTGTCCTTCATCCCCGTCTCCGGCATGGAGGGGGACAACATCGCGAACCGTTCCCAGCGGATGAGCTGGTATACAGGCCCCACCATGCTCCAGCAGATGGACGATTTCGCCTCCGTCCCCGCGCCGGAGTGGGCCAGCTTCCGTATGCCGGTGCAGGGGGTATATAAATTCACCGCCAACAACGACAGCCGCCGCATCGTGGTGGGAACCGTGGAATCCGGCTCCGTCCGGGCCGGGGACGAGATCGTGTTCTATCCCTCCGGCAAAAAGACCAGCGTCAAGAGCCTGGAGGTATTCAACGCCGCCACGCCGACGGCCTTCGAGGCGGGCATGGCCGCGGGCTTCACCATGAACGAGCAGATATTCGTCCACCGGGGCGAGATCGCCTGCCGCCGGGACGAACCCGCCCCCCAGGTGGGGGTGCGGCTGAAGGCAAACGTCTTCTGGCTGGGCAAGCAGCCCTTCGACCGCAACCGGCGGTACTACTTCAAATGCGGCACCGCCAAGGTGGAGATGGCCCTGGAGAGCATCGAGCGCATTGTGAACGCCTCCACCCTGTCCGCCGGACAGCGGCAATACTGCGAGAAAAACGAGGTGTGCGAGTGCGTCATCACCCTGGAACGGCCTGTGGCCTTCGACCTGGCCGGGACGGTGGAGGCCACCAGCCGCTTCGTCATCGTGGACGGGTATGAGATCGCCGGCGGTGGCATCATCACCCAGGCCCTGGAGGAATACGACTACAACACCCGGAACATCCGCTGGTCCTCCGGCGGCGTCACCGGGGAGGAGCGCCGCCGTATGTCCGGCATGAAGGGCCTGGTGGTGTGGATGACCGGCCTTTCCGGCGCGGGCAAGACCACCATCGCCCAGGAGGTGGAACGCCGCCTGCTGGACGCGGACGTGCTGGCTTATATCCTGGACGGGGACAAGGTACGCCGGGGCCTGTGCGCCGACCTGGGCTTTTCCGACGCAGACAGGACGGAGAATATCCGCCGGGTGGGCGAGATCGCAAACCTGTTCCGTGACGCGGGCATGGTGACGCTGGTGACGCTCATAAGCCCCTTCGCCGCCAGCCGGGAGCAGGCCCGCAAAATCGTGGGCAAGGACTTTTTGGAGGTCTATGTGAAGGCCAGCGTGGAGACGTGCAAATCCCGCGACCCCAAGAAGCTTTATAAAAAGGCCCTGGAGGGCCACATTCCCAACTTCACCGGGCTGTCCTCTCCCTATGAGCCGCCCACAAACCCCGACCTGGTGCTGGACACGGAGAAGTGGAACGAGGAAGAATGTGTGGAGGCCCTGACCGCCGCCATACTAGCCCGCCTAGAAGATAAGACGATATAATGGCGCATACCGAAGGCCCCTGCCAAAACGCCCGTTTTGGCAGGGGCCTTCTTTCGGACGGGGCGGGTCTTTTTCCGCCAGGTCGCGCTGTGCCTCCTTGACGTACCTATGTACGCCCGCGTCGTCACATCACGACCTGACGAAAAAATCCCTCGCCCTGCATTGTCGGACAACCTTAAATTGTAGATTGGCGGGCAATATTATTGACCCTGCATCATCGGACAACCTTAATTTGGGGTTGACGGGTGGTATTTCTCGCTTGGCATAATCGGACATTTTAATACTGGGCATAATACTTTTTTCTATGATTCTCATTTTTCCCTTAGCATCTTTTTTCGGTTTGTGGTATACTGACCCTATCCTGTTAAAAAAGTAATGAACTTAGGAGGCTATCATATGAAACGAATCATTGCGACCGCGTTGGCGCTGACCCTGTGCCTTTCCGGCCTGGCGCTGGGGGCCTGGGCCGCATCGGAGGGGCCGTCCGCTTCCGGGGAGATGACCCTGACCGGGCGGGATACCGGTCGGACAGGCGGCGGCTCTGTGGACAAGAGCGGCGACGAGGAACTGTCCGCCCTGCTGGCGGAGGTAGAGGAAAAATTCCAGCAGCTCGACTATCAGGACGAGGAGACCGGCAGGAGCTTTTCCTATAACCTGTTCGTGCCGGAGGACTATGACGAGACCCAGGCCTATCCCCTGGTGCTGTTCATCCCCGATTCCAGCGTGGTAGGCGGCGAGACCACGGACGCGCTGGAGCAGGGCTATGGCGCACTGGTATGGGCCACGGAGGAGGATCAGGAGAAGCATCCCTGCTTCGTTCTGGCCCCGGAGTACCCGGAGAACATCCTGGACGGGGAGGAGGACGTGACGGACTATGTGGCGGCCACCTTGAACCTGCTCACTGCCCTGCAGGAGACCTACAGCATCGACGAAAACCGTCTTTACATCACAGGGCAGTCCATGGGCTGCATGACGGCCCTGTATCTCAACGGCACCTATCCCGACCTTTTCGCCGCCAGCCTCTATGTGGACGGCCAGTGGCCGGTGGAGATTCTCGCCGCCCTGGAGGAGCAGCCCTTCTTCTACTTCGCTGCGGAGGGCGACGAAAAGGCCTCCCAGGGCATGGCCAACGTTATCGCCATGTTCGACGAGGACGGCGTGGCCTATGGTCAGGCCCGGCTGAACGCCAAGGACGAGACTGAAGTCATCGAGGAGTCCGTCCAGGCCCTGATCGATGAGGGGTATCTGGCAAACTTCATCGCCTGGGAGGAGGGCAGCGTCCTGCCCGACGGCGTGGACGCCGCCTCCACCGGCAGCGAGCATATGTATTCCTTCGACCACGCTTACAAGATCAGCGCCGTCCGGGACTGGCTGTTCCAGCAGGTGAAGGAGTAAAGACGAAAAAACAATATAGTTGAGAAAAGGGGCGGTTTTTCGGAACCGGCCCCTTTTTCGTTCTGGACAGTATAGCATGATAGCTAAAATTTTCATTTTCATGTACTGGGGTATTGCATTTAAGGCTAAAATATGCTTAGATATATTTAAGTTTTTTCGGCGGCAGCCGGTGTCCTTAAAGGAGGAAAATACAATGGGTAGAGTTGACGGTACACGTGTAACAGATGAGGGGCCGATGTATACCCTAATCCCCCAGCTTCTGACCGAGCGCCATGATTCCATGAACATGACCACGATTGATATTCCTGTAGAACCCATGCGGAAATACCTGAACGCCAAGCGGCGGGAGGGCATACGCATCAACAATATGACGCTGATTCTGGCAGCGTATGTCCAGATGGTATCGGAGTTCCCCTCCCTGAACCGCTTCGTGGCCCGGCGGCGGGTGTTTCAGCACAACGACATAGCCGTTTCCCTGGTGGTGCTGCGCCCCGGCGATCGGGCCAACAACGGCACCATGGGCAAGCTTTACTTCGACCCGGAGGACACGGTCTTCGACGTTCAGCGGAAGGTGGACGAATATGTGGAGAAAAACTCCTCCGCCGCAGAGGAGGATGCAAACGGCCTGGATAATATCATGAATATGCTGTGCAAGCTGGGCGGCCTGGTGGACGTAGCCGGATGGCTGCTTCGATTCATGGATAAGCATGGAATGTTGCCAAAGGCCCTGGTGGACGTCAGCCCCTTCCACGCAAGCCTTTTGATGACGAACCTGACCAGCATCCGCACAAACCACATCTATCACCACGTATACGACTTCGGCACCACCTCCATCGCCCTGGCCATGGGCAATATGCGGGACGTGCCAAAGCGGGGCAAGGGCGGAGAGATCGAGCTTGTCCGCTGCCTGCCCATCGGCGTCGTCATGGACGAGCGCATCTGCTCCGGTCACTACTTTGCCCTGGCCTTCGCCCGGCTGAAGGAACTGCTGGCAAACCCGGAAATCATGGAGCATCCCGTCAGCACCCGCCATCTGAAGGTCGTAAAATAAAGCATACCGGCAAATTTACGGGGCCGGGGCCAGAAGCAGGCCCCGGCCTTTGCGCAGCTCAGCGGGAAAATAGGAAAAACACTTTATCCCGGAGAGAGAAAAAGGGTTGCAATCTTCATAGAAGTGTGATAACATAGGTTTCACCTGCCGTCCGGGCGGGAGAACCCGTTATGGCCGGAACAGGGAGGCAATATAACAAGGAGGTGCCGAAAATATGGCAGCAGAAGCGAGAATCAAGGTCGTGCTACGCTGCAGCGAATGCAAGCAGAGGAACTACAATACGTTCAAAAACAAGAAGAACACCACGGAAAAGCTGGAACTGAACAAGTATTGCCCCTTCTGCCGGAAGCACACGCTGCATCAGGAAACCAAGTAAAGGGAGGCCGCAATTATGGCAGAGGAAAAGAAAAACAACACCGCTCCCACCACCTCGAAGGTCGCCGTCAAGAAGACCTCGGAAAAGCTTGGCTTCTTCAAGCGCATCGGCAAGTGGTTCCGGGACATGAAGAGCGAGCTGAAAAAGGTGGTTTGGCCCACCCGCAAGCAGACCGCCAAGAACACCGGCATTGCCGTGGTCATGATCGTGGTGTGCGCCATTGTCCTTTGGGGCTTTGACAGCGCGGCTCAGGCGCTTGTAAAGGCGCTGATCAACATTTTCGCATAACGTCATGGCTGAAGATGCGAAATGGTATGTGGTTCACACATACTCCGGTTATGAAAATACTGTCTCTGCCTCCATCCTGAAATCGGCAGAGAACCGCCATATGGAGGATCTGATCCTGGAGGTCAAGATCCCCATGGAGACCGTCACCGAACATACCGACAAAGGCGACAAGACCTATGACCGCAAGATTTTTCCGGGCTATGTCCTGGTGAAAATGATTCTGACGGACGACACCTGGCATATCGTTCGCAACGCCCGCGGCTCCACCGGCTTCGTGTCCATGGACGGCAAGCCCGTCCCCCTGACCGAGGAGGAGGTTTTGAGTCTTGGCGTAGAGCGGCATGAAATCGTCACAGGCTTTAACCTTGGCGACACGGTCAAAGTCATGGAAGGCCCGCTGGAGGGCTTCCTCGGCACAGTGGACGAGCTGGAGCCGGAAAAAGACCGCGTGCGGGTCATCGTCTCCATGTTTGGGCGGGAGACGCCGGTGGATCTGGATATGGATCAGATCGAATCGGTGAAGGAAGATTGATTATTTACAGCCTCTATATACAGAGGGTCAAATAGGAGTAATGAAAAATGTCTCAAAAAATTGTTGGATACGTTAGATTCCAGGTTCCGGCGGGCAAGGCCACTCCTGCGCCTCCCGTTGGCCCCGCCCTTGGCCAGTACGGCATCAACATCGGCCAGTTCACCAAGGACTTCAACGAGCGCACAAAGGGCGACATGGGCATGATGATCCCCGTGGTCATCACCGTGTATGCCGACCGCAGCTTCACCTTCATCACCAAAACGCCCCCGGCGGCCCTGCTCATCAAGAAGGCCTGCAACATTGAACACGCCTCCGGCGTGCCTCAGCGGGACAAGGTAGCCACCATTTCGAAGGCGGATCTGCAAAAGATCGCGGAGCAGAAAATGCCCGACCTGAACTGCACCAGCCTGGAGTCGGCTATGAGCATGATCGCCGGCACCTGCCGCAGTATGGGCGTTCTGGTGGGCGACTAAGCCCGTTCATGTGGGAGGAAAACTTCCGCTTAACCACATTATTGGAGGAATTTTTGAATGTTCAGAGGCAAGAATTATAAAGAGAGCGCCAAGCTCATTGATAAACAGACCATATACGACCCCAAGGACGCCTTCGACCTGGTGTGCAAGGCCAGCAAGGCCAAGTTTGACGAGACCGTCGAGCTGCACGTCAAGCTGGGCGTGGACGGTCGTCACGCCGACCAGCAGGTACGCGGCGCCATCGTGCTGCCCCACGGCACCGGCAAGACCCGCACCGTTCTGGTGTTCTGCAAGCCGGAGCGCGAGGAGGAGTGCAAGGCGGCTGGCGCCGATTACGCCGGCGGCCAGGAGCTGGTTCAGAAGATTCAGACCGAGAACTGGTTCGACTTCGACGTCGTCATCGCAAGCCCGGATATGATGGGCGTTGTGGGCCGTCTCGGTAAAGTCCTTGGCCCCAAGGGCCTGATGCCCTCCCCCAAGGCCGGCACCGTCACCCCCAACCTGACTCAGGCCATCAACGAGGTCAAGGCCGGCAAGATCGAGTACCGCCTGGACAAGACCAACATCATCCACTGCCCCATCGGCAAGGTCAGCTTCGGCCCCGAAAAGCTCCAGGAGAACTATGAAGCTCTTATCGGCGCCATCATCAAGGCCAAGCCCGCCGCCGCCAAGGGTCAGTATATCCGCACCTGCGTCACCGCCTCCACCATGGGTCCTGGCATTAAGGTCAACGCCCAGAAGGCTGTGTAATCCAAAAACAGCATATATAAAACCCGCCGCTTCTCCGTTTGGAGAAGCGGCGGGTTTTTTCATAACCTGTCAAATCAAGGGCAGGAATCGCAGCTTATACTGTCTTCCGTTCATGAATTCGTCCCTTCACTCTGTGAAAGACCTCTTCCTCCGTATAGCGCAAACCATCAGCAACGGCGGCTTTGTCCGCCTCGTCCAACTTCAGCTCTACATCATCCGTCAGCTCGGCGTATTGCTCCAGGCTAAGTACCACCATGGATCCATACCCATTTTTCGTCAGATAAACCGGCTGCCCTGATTTGACTGTGTTTTCAATTTCCGTAAACTTATTTCTCAGGTCAGATACAGGTCTGATCGCAATCATTGGCCCCGCCCTCCGTTTTTATGATTCTGGCGTTATTAAGTCATAATTCCGCCAAATTATCAATATCGAGCCAAGCATCCCCTGACCATCAGCAGCAGGGGCGGCGGGAATGATCCCCGTGTCCGCCTCCGACGCTGGCCGGTTTTTATGACAGCAGCATCCTGTCGTTATCCAGGGCTTTGC
Source organism: Oscillospiraceae bacterium (assembly GCA_021202795.1). Lineage (GTDB taxonomy): Bacteria > Bacillota > Clostridia > Oscillospirales > Oscillospiraceae > CAJOIG01. The sequence goes on along the minus strand of JAJQCH010000184.1, from coordinate 15,187 downwards.
CCACCCCGGCCTTGAAGCGTTCCAGGAGGTCATCCACGGTGAGGCCCTCCCGTTCCGAGCCGCCTACGTCGTAGATGATATGTCCGGCGTCCATCATCAGGGTGCGGGTGCCGAGGGCCAGGGCGGAGGACATATTGTGGGTGATCATCAGGCAGGTCAGATTGCCCTCCCGGACGATTTTTTCCGTCAGCTCCAGCACCTTGTCCGCCGTGGCGGGATCCAGGGCGGCGGTATGCTCGTCCAGCAGCAGGAGCTTCGGCTCCACCATGGTGGCCATCATAAGGGTCAGGGCCTGGCGCTGACCGCCGGAGAGCAGCCCCACGGGCTGGCGCATCCGATCCTCCAGCCCCATATTCAACAGCGCAAGCCGGTCGCGGAAGCGGGCCTTATCCTCCTTGGTGATATGGCTGAGCCAGCCGCCGCTGCCGGCGGCCAGGGCCATGTTCTCCTCGATGGTCATACCGGGGGCGCTGCCCCGCATTGGATCCTGGAACAGACGCCCGATCTCCCTGGCCCTCTTATACTCCGGGAGGAAGGTAATGTCCTGCCCGTCCAGAACGATGGAGCCGGTATCGGCGTAAAAGCTCCCGGCGATGGCGTTAAAGAGGGTAGATTTTCCCGCGCCGTTTGCGCCGATGATGGTGACGAACTCCCCCTTGTCCAGGTGGAGAGACAAATCCTCTATGGCGGTTTTTTCGTTCACCGTGCCGGGGTTGAAGGTTTTGGAGATATGGGAAAGGGTCAGCATATCACTTCTCCCCCCTTCCCGCCTTTTGGGGCCGACGCTCCAGGCGGCGCTTCAGCATGGGCCACTGGGTTTTGAAGTACGGCCCGGCGATGGCGATGACGACGATAACGGAGGACACCAGCTTCAGCATGGAGGCGGGCATATTGAACCGCAGGGCGATGGTATACACCAGCCGGAAGATGAAGGATCCAAGCACCACACCGATGGCCCGGAGGGTCACGCCGCCCTTGCCCATGAACGTGCCGCCGATGAGCAGGGAGGCCAGCGCGATCGTCACCATGCCGGAGCCGATGTCGATGTTCACGGACTTCTGGCTCTGGGCCAGGAGGCAGCCGGACAGGCCGGTGAAGGCGTTTGCAATGCACAGGCCCACGGTGGTGGTGAACACCGGGTTTATGGAGGAGGAACGCACCATGTCCGGGTTGTTCCCCGTGGCCCGGATGGCAAGGCCCAGGCGGGTGCGGAGAAACAGGGACAGAAACACCACCACCAGCGCCACGGCGATCAGGGCCACCACCAACTTATACTGCCCGGACAGGAAGGTGCCGGACAGGGCGTCCTTCATCATGGTGAACACGGTCTCGGTTTTATTCATATTCACCAGAGAGGAGTTTCCCATGACGGCGATATTGATGGAATACAGCCCCGTATTGACGATGATGCCGGCAAGCAGGCTCTCCACTCCCATGCGGGTCTGCAAAAGGGCGGTGATGAAGCCGGAGACGATGCCCGCCGCCATAGCCGCCGGGATGGACAGCCAGGGATGGCCGGCGACCGCCACCATAGCCCCCACCGCCGCGCCCAGGGTGAAGCAGCCGTCGGTGGACAGGTCGCAGACGTTCAGCATGGAATAGCTTAAAAACAGGGCCAGCACCGTCAGGGAACACAAAAGTCCCAGCTCCAGCGCCGTCTGAGTCAGGCTTAATATGGTTGATATGGACATAGGTGTAGGTTCCTCCTTCGATTGAGGGCGGTGGAAATCCCGCCTCAATGCTTCGCGTTGAGTATAATTATACACAAGCCGGGGGCGGGGCGTCAAGCCTCGTCCCCGGTAAACGGGTGTGTTTTTCAGGTTCCCGGCACTACGGGAAGAGTTGCAAAGCTCTTTTCCAGATCCTCGTCCGTGGGGATGGAATCGGTCATGGTGCCGTCGTTAAAGGACTGATAGGCCACCAGGTCGAAATAGCCGGTGCCGGTCAGGCCAAAGAGGATGGTCTTCTCCTCGCCGGTCTCCTTGCAGCGCATGGCCTCGTCCATGGCCACCTTGATGGCGTGGCTGCTCTCCGGCGCGGGCAGGATGCCCTCGGCACGGGCGAACTCCTCCGCCGCCTGGAACACGGCGGTCTGCTCCACGGCCACGGCCTCCATCAGGCCGTCATGGTAGAGCTGGCTCAAAATGGGACTCATGCCGTGGAAGCGCAGGCCCCCGGCGTGGTTGGGGGAGGGGATGAACCCGCTGCCCAGGGTGTACATCTTGGCCAGGGGGCAGATCTTCCCGGTGTCGCAGAAGTCGAAGGCGAATTTGCCTCTCGTAAAGCTGGGGCAGGAGGCCGGCTCCACGGCGACGATGCGGTAATCCCGCTCCCCGCGGAGCTTCTCCCCCATGAAGGGGGCGATCAGGCCGCCCAGGTTGCTGCCGCCCCCGGCGCAGCCAATGATCACGTCCGGCACGATGCCGAATTTATCGCAGGCGGTCTTGGTCTCCAGGCCCACCACGGACTGATGGAGCAGCACCTGATTCAGAACGCTGCCCAGCACATAGCGGTAGCCGGGATTGGTGACGGCTACCTCCACAGCCTCGGATATGGCGCAGCCAAGGCTGCCGGTAGTGCCGGGATGCTCGGCCAGGATCTTCCGGCCCACCTCGGTCTCCATAGAGGGGGACGGGGTCACGGACGCGCCGTAGGTGCGCATGACCTCCCGGCGGAAGGGCTTCTGCTCGTAGGAGACCTTCACCATATACACCTTGCAGTCCAGGTCGAAGTAGGCGCAGGCCATGGACAGGGCGGTGCCCCACTGTCCGGCGCCGGTCTCCGTGGTGACGCCCTTCAGACCCTGCTTTTTGGCGTAATAGGCCTGGGCGATGGCGGAGTTCAGCTTATGGCTGCCGCTGGTGTTGTTGCCCTCGAATTTATAATAGATCTTCGCGGGGGTACCCAGGCGCTTTTCCAGGTTATAGGCCCGCACCAGGGGGCTGGGGCGGTAGGTTTTATAATACTCCCGAATTTCCGCCGGGATGGGGATATAGGCGGTGTCGTCGTCCAGCTCCTGGGCCACCAGCTCCTCACAGAAGATGCCGCCCATCTCCTCCGCCGTCAGGGGCTGGCCGGTGCCGGGGTTCAGCAGGGGCGCGGGCTTGTTTTTCATGTCCGCCCGGACGTTATACCATTCGGTCGGCAGGTCGTTCTCGTCCAGATAAATTTTATAGGGGATGTCGCTCATAATTTCAATTCCTTTCCCCGCCAGCGGCGGAAGACTATACCTATTTTATGTCAGATTATGCCGGGCGAGGGATTTTGTCCGCTGGCGAGGCGGGCCGACGCAGGCGTACCGTGAGTACGTCAAGGAGGCCCAACGAAGTCCAGCGGGCAAAAGACCCGCCCTGTGCGTTAAAACGCTTAACCTTCGAGATCATCAAAGCTTTCAGCTGTGGTTATGCTCACGACCTGGGTGCAGAGGGGAGAGAACGCCTCCACGATCTCGTCATAGTCAAAGCCAAGAACCTCGCAGATCTCGGTGTTGACGGTGGCGGTGCCGTTGTCGAAGGTCATAACGGCGGTGGTGGCGGGGTCGGAGCCGTTCACAAGAATGTCAGCGATCATGTTGGCGGTCTCCACGCCCAGGTTCGCGTAGTCCACGCCGTAGCCCACGAAGGCGCCGTTCAGGGCGAAGGAGTCAGCCCCGGTGTAGTGGGGGATGCCCGCCTCGGCCAGGGTCTCATAGATGGAAAGCTCGGCGGTCATAACGGTGTTGTCGCTGGGGGTGAACACGGCGTCCACACCGTCGGCCACCAGGGCCTCGGCGGCCAGCATGACCTCGTCCACGGTGGTGCCGGTGCGCTCCACATATTCGATGCCCAGCTCATCCAGATAGGCCTTGGCCTCGGCGATGGCGGTGGTGGAGGAGTCCTGGCCCACGTCATACAGCAGACCGATCTTGTCAGCGTCCGGGTTGGCAGCAAAGATAAGATTCATAATAGCGGCGGTGTCCAGATAGTCAGAGGTGCCGGTGATGTTGCTGCCCGGCTCCTCCAGGGAGTCCACCACGCCAGCGCTCACGGGATCGGAGACGGCGGCGAAGACCACGGGGATCTGGTTATCCTCGGTAGCGGCCTGCATGGCCATGGCCACGGGGGTAGCCACGCCCACCATCAGGTCAACCTCATCGGCGATGAAGTTTGCAATGATCTGCTCCAGGACGGTGGCGTCCGCGTTGCAGTTGTCATAGGAGATCTCGAAGGTCACGCCGTACTCCTCCCCCAGGGTCTCAAGCTGGGTCTGGATGTTCTCCACGATCTGGTTCAGGCTGGCGTCGTCCACATAGTTGCAGATGCCGACCTTGTAGACAACAGCCTCGGCCTCCTCTTCCTCCTCCGCCTCGGCGGCGTCCTCGGTCTCGGCGGCTTCGGTCTCGGTCTCAGCCTCAGAAGTGGTTTCTTCCTCCTCGGTGTCAGCGGAGCTGCCGCAGGCGGCCAGGGCGAAAATCATCGCCAGGGCCAGCACCAGGCACAAGAGCTTTTTCAGGTTTTTCATGGTTTTGTTCTCCTTTTCAGTTTTTGGGTTTTATAACAATAAAAATTATTGCCAACGTGATATTCTACGGCGATCCACACCTCAGGGGGATGAAAAAATCCTGTCCCAGCATAAAACTGCTGGGACAGGATGAAATAACATATCCTGCGGTGCCACCCGGCTTGACGCTTTCGCGCCCGCTTTGCTCCGTACGGTCATACGGCGGCGTTGATAACGGAGCGCCCTCTCCGTCGCACATAGAGCGGAACCCATACGCCCCGCTTTCCGATTGCCCTCAGGAGTCCATTCACACGATCCTGTCTGTCCCGCATTTCCAGCGCCTGCGGCTCTCTGTGCCACACAAGGAAGGGCTACTTGCTCTCCATCATCGGTTTAAGATTCAATTTGGCTATAATTTTACACGCCTTAGTGGGGATTGTCAAGTGTTTTTTTCCGCCAGCACGGCGGCGGTGTCGGCGGCCAGGGCGGCGTTATTCAGCACCAGCTTGATGTTGGCCTCCAGGCTGTCCCCGCCGGTGATGTCCTTGACGCGGGCCAGGAGGTAGGGCGTCACCTGCTTGCCCTTAATACCCCGGGCCACGCTGTCGGCCACGGCCTGGTCGATGGCGGCGTTGATTACCGCCGGATCCATGGAGTACTCCTCCGGGATGGGGTTTGTGCAGAGCATACCGCCGGGGTAGCCCAGATCCCGCTGGGCGGCGAAGGCGGCGGCCAGCTCCTCCGGCGTGTCCGCCCGGAAGTCCACCCCGAAGCCGCTTACGCGGGTATAGAAGGCGGGCAGCTCGTCGGTCTGATAGCCGCAGACGGGAACCCCCTTGGTCTCCAGGTATTCCAGGGTCAGTCCCAGATCCAGAATAGACTTGGCCCCGGCGCAGATTACCAGCACAGGGGTGCGGGCCAGCTCCTCCAGGTCGGCAGAGATATCCATTGTCACCTCGGCCCCCCGGTGTACGCCGCCGATGCCCCCGGTGGCAAACACGGAAATGCCCGCCATGGCCGCCACAATCATGGTGGAGGCCACGGTGGTGGCTCCATCCTGGCCGCGAGCGCACAGCACCGGCAGATCCCGGCGGCTGGCCTTGGTCACGGCCTGACCCTTTTTGGCCAGGTGCTCGATCTGCTCCTTATCCAGCCCGGCCTTCAGGCGGCCTCCAATGATGGCAACAGTGGCCGGAACGGCCCCGTGGGCCCGGATAACGTCCTCCACCGCAAAGGCGGTCTCCGCGTTCTGGGGCCAGGGCATACCGTGGGAGATGATGGTGCTTTCCAGGGCCACCACCGGCCTGCCCTCTGCCAGGGCCTGAGCCACCTCCGGCTTAATATCCAATCGCTGATTCATACTTGACGTACCTCCAAAATGCTCTTATACTTTAATTTAATAGCCCACCGCAAAAAACAAAAGCAGGGCGAAAAATACCTGCATCCCCAAAATCACAGGGATGCCGACGGTGAATTTTGGCTTTCTTGTCTTGTGGCGGAACAGGTACATCCCGCCCAAGGCCCCAATGCTCCCGCCAATCACGGCCAGGGTCATCAGCGCCGCCTCCGGAATCCGCTCCCGGTTGGTTCTGGCCCGGTGCTTGTCAATGCCCATCGCGGCCAGGGCCAGCAGATTCACAAGCTCAAAGTATATCAATAAAACAGAAAATGTATCCATAGATGTTTAGTATACACTCTTTTTTTCAGGAGGTCAACCATGCCCACGCGAAAGCTGTACTACGAAGATGCCTTTACCCAGTCCTTCCAGGCCGCCGTTCTCTCCTGCGAGGCCGCCGGGGACGGCTGGGATATTGTTCTTGACCAGACCGCTTTTTTCCCGGAGGGCGGGGGCCAGACGGCGGACACAGGCCGCCTGGGCGATGCGGTGGTGCTGGACGTCCACGAGCGGGGCGGCCTCGTCTATCACCGCACGGACGCCCCCCTGCCGGTGGGAGATACCGTGGAGGGCCGCATTGACTGGCCCGACCGCTTCCGCAAGATGCAGAACCACTCCGGGGAGCATATCGTCTCCGGCCTGGTTCACAGCCGGTATGGCTATGAAAACGTGGGCTTCCATCTGGGAGAGGACGGCTGCACCGTGGATTTCAGCGGGGAGCTGACCCGCGCCCAGCTCGATGAAATCGAGGACGAGGCCAACGCCGCCGTGTGGGCCGATCTGCCCGTGACCGCTACTTTCCCCCCGGCAGTGGAGCTGACCGCCCTCCCCTACCGCAGCAAACTGGAGCTGACGGAAAACGTGCGGATCGTCACCATCCCCGGCATAGATATGTGCGCCTGCTGCGCCCCCCATGTGTCCGGCACCGGGCAGATTGGGCTTGTCAAAATCCTGGACTTCATGCGCCACCGGGGCGGCATACGGCTTTGGATGCGGGCCGGGCGGGACGCCCTTTCCGACTACCGCCGCCGGTATGAGGACACAGCCGCCCTCTCCGCCCTGCTGAACGCACCCCAGGACAGGCTGGTTCCCGCCGTGGAAAAGCTTCTGGCCCAGCGGGACGAGCTGAAGCACCAGCTCATCGGTCTTCAGCGCCAACAAATCGAGGCTCAGGCCGCCGCCCTGGAGGAGACGGAGGGGAATCTGGCCCTGTTCGTCCAGGGGGACGACGCCGCCATGCGGATCCTGGCCAACGCCGGAATGGAAAAATGCGGCGGCGTCTGCGCCGTGTTCTCCGGCCAGGAGGGGGCCTATCAGTTCGTCATGGCAAGCCGCGCCGTCAATATGCGGGCCTTCATCAAAGCCCACGGCCCAGCCCTAAAAGCCCGCGGCGGCGGCCAGGAGTGCATGATCTCCGGCCGCTGCGCCGGAACCAGGGCGGAGATCGAAAGCTTCTTCGCCGACCTTTAATTTAAGCGGAAGCCCATTCCCAAAAATATATTCCCCCTGTGTTTGACAGCGGTTTTTTCCACTGTCCCTCCCAGGGGAACATATTTATATAATATATAAAGGTTTTATCTATATATCCCCTTCATCCCCGGAAAATATTATTCTCCCCAATGTCCTTCAGCGCGGGGGTTCCGCACATGGTCATGGTGGAGCGCAGCTCGTCGGTGATTCTGTCCAGATAGACCTGAACACCCTCCCGACCGGCGGCGTAGATAAAGGGGACGATGGGACGGCCAATCAAAACAGCGCTGGCCCCCAGGGCCAGGGCGCGGAACACGTCCAGGCCGCTGCGGATGCCGCCGTCCACCAGAATGGGGATGCGACCGGCCGCCGCCCTGGCAATGCCGGGCAGCACCTCCGCCGTGGACGGTACGCCGCCCTGCACCCGGCCCCCGTGGTTGGAGACCACAATGGCGGCGGCCCCGGCCTGGATGGCCTTCTCCGCCCCGGCGGGGGTCATAATTCCCTTGATGATGAAGGGGGCGTCGGCATAGGCGATGATCTCCTTCATCTCCGCCACGGATTTGCTGCCCGCGTTGGGGTTCAGGGCCTTCAAAAAGGGCAGGCCCGCCGCATCCACGTCCATGGCCACGGCAAAGGAGCCGCCCTTGGACTTTATGTAGTCCAGCTTTTCAAAAATGGCCTCCTTGTTCCAGGGCTTTACCGTGGGGATGCCCATGCCGCCGCAGCGGCTGATGGCCTCCCCGGCGGCCCGCATAACGCCGGGGTCGGCCCCGTCCCCGGTGAAGGCGGCGATGCCGTAGTCCGCGCAGGCGGGTACCAGCACGTCGTTATAGGTCAGGTCGTCATACTTGTCCCCGTAGTGCAGATTCACGGCCCCCAGGGGCGCGGCAAAAATGGGGGCGGAAAATCGATGGCCAAACAGCTCCACGGAGATGTCCACCGGTCTGTTTTCGCATAGGGTGTCCATGTTGACGCAGATCTCCTGCCACTTGGAATAGTTCCGGGCGGCGGCATTTCCCGGCCCCTTGCTCCCAGGGCCGGGCATGGAATTGCCGCAGGCCAGGCCGTTGCACACCGGGCAGCCCTTGCAGTGGGGGCCAAGCTCGTTCCGGGAGGCCGCCAAGATCTCCTCATAGGTCATGCGCCGCCCTCCTTCTCCCCGTCCGGGGCAAACAGCGCGGCCTCCAGCAGCTCCGCCGCGTCCTGAATACATCCGTCGCAGGAGCGGAGAACCTTTCCGCTGCCGACGCCCTTCAGCTCCCGGCATATCACAGAGCCGTTTTTCTCCTGAAAGGCGCGAAGGATCTGACCGCAGACATCATAGATCTGCTTTTTCTTCGCGGGGCCATCCGGCAGGGTATCGCTCAATTTCAGGCTGGCAATCACCACGGCCCCGGACAGCGCACCGCAGGTACCCTCCATGCAGCCCATGCCAAGGCCAAAGCCTCCCATGATCCGGCGGGCCTGGGTCTCGTCCAGCCCCACCAGGTCGCAATAGGCGCAGGCCACGGACTGACTGCAGTTGCAGCCCTCCTTATGCTTGGCCAGCGCCCGTTCGCTTCGTTCGCTCATAGCTGACATTCTCTCCTGTAAATCATAGTGCCTTTTATTATACAGCAAAGGGAAAGGGCTGTCAAAACCTCCCATACGCAAAGGCGAACGCCTGGGATATTCCCCCTGTTTTGTCGATTTTTGTTGCGTGATATAAAAATTGTGTTATAATCATTATTAAATCTTATCATTCATTTTACAAGAATTTACAAAATTTTACAAAAGAGAGGCGTTTATCATGGCACCTGCTCATTTGAAGGAGCCGCCTCCGCCCAAGCGCAAGCGCCGGCGTGGGGAGCTGAAGGCCCGCTTCGGGGCAATTCTTTTCATTCTGCGGGGAAGCTGGCAGAGACTGCGGCGCTGGAGCCGGGAGCAAACCTGGACGCTGCCCCATCTGGCCCTGTTCCCTGCGGTAATGGTCTATGAGGAGGTTCTTCTGCGGCTGTTCGGCAGCGCGGGCTTTTTTCAGAGCCTGATTTATCCCGTCCTGTTTGGACTGGCCGCTGGGCTGGTTGCCGCCTGTCTGACGTCCCTTTTCCGGGCAAAAATCAGCCGCGTCATCAGCATCATCCTGCTGTTTCTGATCGGACTGCTGTTCACGGTGGAATGTCTGGTGGAGTACAGCTATCAGGTCTATATGACCATCGGCTCCATTATCAGCGGCACGGGAAACGTGGTGGGAACCTTCACATCCGATTTGCTCCGGGCCATCTTCTTTGGCCTGCCGAAGATATTCCTGTTCTTCCTTCCGACGCTGTTTTATATCTTCGCCGGGCGGCGGCACATCCCGGCCAGACGATACCGCCCCGCCTTTGTGGGCATATTGCTGGTACTGGCATTGATGGTGCAGGGCGTGGGCGCGCTGGCCGCCAGCCACGGGGGACAGAGCGACAAATACAGCAACAGCTATGAGTTCAACACCGCCACCCAGACCTTCGGCCTTGTCACCAGTCTGCGGCTGAACGTCTCCCGCTCCCGCTCCACCACCAGCTTTGTGCTGGAGACCGTCGAGGAAACGGAATCGGAGACGGAGGAATCGACCGAGGCCACGGAGGAGACCGAGGAGGCAGCGGAGGACTATGGCCTGAACATGATGGACATTGACTTTGAGTCTTATAATGTTCTCACCACGGACGAGGAATATCTGGCGCTGAACGAATACGTCTCCTCCCTGACCGCCAGCAGCAAAAACGAATACACCGGTCTGTTCGAGGGGATGAACCTGATCCTCATCTGCGCCGAGGCGTTTTCCGACTGCGTCATTAACGAGGAGCTGACCCCCACCCTGTACCGGCTGGCCCACAACGGCTTTTATTTCTCCGACTACTATCAGCCCTCCTGGGGCGGCAGCACCTCCACCGGGGAGTTTTCCTTCCTGATGGGGCTGGCTCCCATCAACGGCGTGCAGAGTATGCGGGACACCCAGTATACCCGAAATTACTTCACCCTTGGCTCCCAGCTTCAGCGGCTGGGCTATTACAGCGCCGCCTTCCACAACGGCGTCTACTCCGTTTACAGCCGGAACCTGACCCATGAAAATCTTGGCTACGACGTGTACCTGGGCTTTGGAAACGGACTGGAGGACATCGTCGGCGCCAGCAGCGCCAACGACCTGGTCATGTTCCAGACCACGCTGCAAACCTATATTGACAATCAGCCCTTCAGCATTTATTATATGACTATCAGCGATCACTGTACCTATCTGTCCAACTACCCCCAGGTTTACACCTATCTCGACCGGGTCAAGGAGGTGCTGGGCGACAGCTATAAGGACACGACCCTGTACTATATCTGCTATCAGATGGTTCTGGAGGAGGCCCTGACCTATATGGTAGAGGCGCTGGAGGAGGCAGGCATTGCCGACAACACCGTCATCTGCCTGACTGCCGACCACTATCCCTACGGACTGGAAAACTCCGCCACCTTCGGAAACAGCGAGGACTATGTGGCAGATCTCTATGGCTACACATACACCAATAGCTGGGAGCAGGATCACAACACCCTGATCATCTGGTCGGGCTGCCTGGAAAACGAATACCAGGATATGGCCTGCGAGATCTCCTCTCCCACCTACAGCCTGGACATCGTCCCCACCCTCTCGAACCTGTTCGGCCTGGAATTTGACTCCCGCCTTCTGGTGGGACGGGACGTGTTCTCCGATGCAGAGGCCCTGGTTCTCTGGAATAACTATAGCTGGGTAACGGAGCAGGGAAAATACGACTCCACCACCGGCACCTATTACCCCAACGAGGGCTATACGGAGGACGAGGACTATATCAGCCGCATCAAGCAGCTCGTCTCCAACAAGCTGAACTTTTCCGGCCAGGTCATCGACAAGGACTATTACCGCTATCTGTTTGGCTGACAGGCCCAACAGACTTTACAAGCAAAGGAGCGAATCCATGAACTGGATATACGATTTAATACTGGTCGCCCTGTTTCTTTCCATGATTTGGAAGGGCTGGCGGCACGGAATGTTATCTGCCCTGCTGCGTATGCTGGGCTGGGCCGTGGCCCTGGTGCTGATCGCCACCTGGGGCGCTTCCTGGTCGCAGACCGTCTATGACAACTATGTGGAGGCCCCGGTGGTCTCGGCGGTGGAATCCGCCATTCCGGCAGACGCCATCACCGCCATGAACAACGGCGCAGAGGCCCTGGACGACGTGCAGGAGGTGCTGGACAACCTGGGCGGACTGCTGGGCGGTCAGGTCGTCAGCGATTCGGATCTGGAAACCATTACCTCTCTTCTCCGCACAGACGGAACCACCCTGGCCCAGGCCATCGTTCAGGCCATTCTGGAGCCGGTGCTGCTGGTGGTGATTCAAATCCTGCTGTCGATCCTGATTTTGATTGTTTCTCTTCTGCTGTTCGGCCTGCTGGCCCGGCTGACCTCCTCCCGCAGGAGGGGCGGCGGCATCCTCAACCGCACCAACCGCCTTCTGGGCGGCGCCCTGGGCGCACTGGAGGCCCTGATCGTCGGGTATATCTACGCCTACGTCCTGTCCCTGCTGGCCTCCTTCCTCTCCGTAAGCTGGCTCTCCCCCGCCATTTTGAACAGCACCATTTTCGTTAGCCTGTATTTATAAAAGCTTCTCAAATACAAGCATCCCGCCCTGAAAAATGGGGCGGGATGCTTTATATTCCGATTGGTCATTCATAGACAATATAGGGACACTGGAACCAATCCGTCCATCCCCGGCCATCCAGCCTGGTTTTAACCACGCCGCCCTCTGTACCGATGGACTCGATGACATAGCCGCCGCCGATATATACCCCCACATGGCCGGGCATATAGACCACCAGGCCGGGCGTTTCCGGCAGGGTGTCGATTTCCCCCTTCACCGTGGCGGCCTCATACATTCCCTCTGTGTCCACGTCCTCCATGCCGTTGGAACCATATTCAATGCTCCCCGTGTCCGGGTCATACCAGCCGTAGGATTTTATCAGCCCCACGCAGTCCGCCGTCCGGCGGCCTATCCAGTTTTGCAGGATAAAGCTGCTGTACCGCCCCACATTATCCGGGTACTGGGCAAGCTTCGACGCATACTCATCCATGGTCAAAACGTTTCCAAAGGTTCCCCACACATAGCCCCACTGGTTCTCCCAGGCGATCTGCACCCAAACCGCCAGATCCCCACCGGTTTTCACATAGGGATCGGAAAAAAGGCTGACGTCGATCTCCGTGCCGGTAGAGGAGCCGTATTCCACCCGGATGGTCTCCCCGGCGTCTGTCACATAAACGCCGTTTCCATAACTGCTCCCCCAGGCCCATCGGCTGACATAGGCCAGACACACAACCAGTCCCGCCAGTAGTATCAGCTCCAGCCGCACCCGCCGCTGTACCTTCATATTCCTCACGCCCCCTGTTCGCTTTTTCTGTCAAAAAAGTATAGCATCAGAGGGCGGAAAAGTGTTTTAAACTCCACAAAAGGGGGCCTTAAGATTTTTTTAAGGGCAAAAGGTGCCGTCCAGCGGTCTGACTGTCACTCGTCCAGCTTTAGGACGGCGAGAAATGCCTCGGTGGGGAGCTGGACGCTGCCAAGGGAGCGCATTTTCTTTTTGCCCTCCTTCTGCTTTTCCAGCAGCTTCTTTTTCCGGGTGATGTCGCCGCCGTAGCACTTGGCCAGCACGTCCTTCCGCAGGGCCTTCACCGTTTCCCTGGCAATGATCTTGCCCCCGATAGCCGCCTGGATCGGCACCTCGAAAAGCTGGCGGGGGATGTTCTCCTTCAGCTTCTCGCACAGCTTTCTTGCCCTGGGGTACGCCTTGTCCTTGTGGGCGATCAGGCTCAGGGCGTCCACCGGCTCGCCGTTTAAGAGCAGATCCACCTTCACAAGCTCCGATGGCTTATAGCTGGAGTATTCATAGTCCATGGAGGCATAGCCCTTGGTGCGGGCCTTCAGGGTGTCGAAGAAGTTATAGATGATCTCCCCCAGAGGCATCTCATAGGTCAGCTCCACCAGGCGCTGATCAAGATACTGCATCCCCTTATATTCCCCCCGCCGCTCCTGGCAGAGGGGCATAATATTCCCCACAAATTCCGAGGGGGTGATGATGGTCATATTCACATACGGCTCCCTGGCCTCCAGGATAGAGGACACCTCAGGGTAGTCGTGGGGGTTCGATACGTGTCTGACCGTGCCGTCCGTCATCTCGATTTCATAGACCACGGAGGGCAGTGTTGTCACCAGATCCAGGTCAAACTCCCGCTCCAGCCGCTCCTGGACGATCTCCAGGTGGAGCATCCCCAGAAAACCGCAACGGAAGCCGAAGCCCAGAGCGGCGGAGGATTCCGGCTCAAAGGCCAGGGAGGCGTCGTTTAAGCGCAGCTTTTCCAGAGCGTCCCGCAGGTCGGGGTATTTGGAGCCGTCCTCCGTGTAAATGCCGCAGTAGACCATGCTCCGGGCGGGGCGGTAGCCGGGGAGCGGCTCTGCCGCAGGCCGGGCCGTGCCGGTGACGGTATCGCCCACGCGGGTGTCCGCCACGTTTTTAATGCTGGCGGTAAAGTAGCCCACCTCTCCGGCGGTCAGCCGCTGGCACGGCTCCAGATGGGTGGGGAGCAGATGGCCCACCTCCACCACCTTATAGGACGCGCCGGTGGCCATAAAGATCACGTCCATGTCCTTTTCCAGAATGCCGTCCTTTAAGCGCACTAGGACGATGACGCCGCGATAGCTGTCATACTGGCTGTCGAACACCAGGGCCTTCAGGGGGGCGGACTCGTCCCCGCTGGGGGCGGGAACAGAGCTTAAAATCCCCTCCAGCACCGCCGGGATGTTCACCCCGTTTTTGGCGGAGATCTCCGGGGCGTCCATGGCCGGGATGCCGATGATGTCCTCCACCTCCGCCTTCACGCGGGCGGGGTCGGCGGCAGGCAGGTCGATTTTGTTGATGACCGGCAGGATCTCCAGGTCATGCTCCATGGCCAGATAGGTGTTTGCCAAGGTCTGGGCCTCTACGCCCTGGGAGGCATCCACCACCAGCACAGCCCCCTCGCAGGCGGCCAAGGAGCGACTGACCTCATAGTTGAAATCCACATGACCCGGCGTGTCGATGAGATTGAGCTGATAGTCCTTCCAGTAGAGGGTGACGGCCCGCGCCTTGATGGTGATGCCCCGCTCTCGCTCCAGATCCATGTTGTCCAGGATCTGATCCTCCATCTGCCGGGCCTCCACCGCGCCGCACAGCTCGATGAGCCGGTCGGACAGGGTGGATTTTCCGTGGTCGATATGGGCGATGATGGAAAAATTCCGAATATTCTCCTGCTTCATTTTATATACTGCTCTGCCTCCTCTGCCAGCTTCCGAAGCTGCTGGGTCAGACGGCCCAGACAGGCCGCACTGGAATCCGTTTCCTCCCGGTCGTTCGTTCGGCCCAAAAGAAAGTCCGCCGTCACACCGTAATAGTCACAGGCCCGGCACACGAAGGCCAGACCCGGCTCTCTTGCGCCGTTTTCATAATGGCTCAGCAGCGCCTGGGATATTTGCAGATCCCCGGCGGCCTTTCGCTGGGACACTCCCTTCTCCCGGCGCAGCCTGGCCAGGTTTTCACAAAACTTCCGCTGATCCACGCCTATTTCCTCCTGATTCGTTCGATAACATTTAGTATTATAAACGAAGGCAGTTTTTTTGTAAACAGAAACTTGCATTTCAGCCGGTTAAGTGTTACCATGGTGGTTGTGGGCGGATTTTGCGTTCCGCCTGGAGTTTTCGCGTATTATACATATTTTTAAATTTGGGTTGATTGCATAATGAAGATGGACACTTGAAAAAGAAAATCCATAGTGAT
>JAJQCH010000115.1 GCA_021202795.1 Oscillospiraceae bacterium | reverse complement strand
AAGGTTCATAAATTCATTCTACCGAGTGTCCAACTTGCACTTGCAATTTGCGGCTTTATAAAAAAGGCGTATGGGAGGTTTTACTATGGCCTATGAGGATAAGACGAAGGCTTCATCTGTTTCGCACCGGCTGACCATGGACGAGCGGCAGACTCTGTGGATGAGCGGCGTGGAGGAGGTCGTGAGCTTCGATGAAAATGAGGTGTCTGTACGAACGGTACAGGGGCTTTTGTCTGTGCGGGGTACAGGACTGAAGGTGGATAAGTTGGAAAAGACCTCCGGCGAGCTGACCATTTCCGGCACGGTAACAGATCTGGATTATCAGGAAACCGGCCCTCGCCAGGGCTTTTGGACCAGGCTGTTTCAATAAAATGGAGCTGCCTATCGCCATTCAAATGCAGGAGGCAGGCTGGTTTATCCTGCTGGGCGCAGGTCTGGGCCTTCTATATGATTTGCTTGGAGGTCTGCGGGATGAAGCGGGATGCGCGGCGGTGGCTGACGGCGTATTTGTTTTGATTGCTTTTGGAACTTTGTTTGCCGGAGGCAGGGCGACCCTGGAGGGACGGACACGGCTTTATATGCTGGCCTTCACCGGGCTGGGCGGCGGCCTGTGGGGCTGGGCTTTATCCCCGATGATAAGACCTTTATTTCGAAGATTATGGCAGCGTGTGGGCAAATGTTGCCGAATAGCAGCCTGTCCATTGTGCATTGTTAGGGAATTTTTAAAAAAACTGTGCAAAAAGCTCTTTTCAAATGGACAAAAATGGTTTACAATAATAAAGGTTGCCGGGCGCGGGAAAACCGCCAGGAGCGGAAAGGAGGCTGTTTGCCATAAAGGTTCTTCACATAAAGGGTTTGATGACGGGGCTTGTACTCACAGGTCTGATAGCCTATGGCTGTATCACGCTGCTGAATATGCAGACCAAGGTGACAGACGCCAACAAGACAGTCCAGAGCCTCCAAGAGCAGGCGGAACAGCTTCAGGAGGACAATGCCGCTTTGCAGTACGCCATCGACAATCAGGACGACCCTGAGGTTATCGAGGATATTGCCCGCTCGGAACTGGGCCTTGTTATGCCGGACGAATGGATATTTTACGACGGCGGAGATTGACTTTTCCAGATGCCATCGCCGGCGACCAGCGGCGATGGCGTTTTTGCATAAAAACTGCCAGGAAAAAATTGTGAACTTCATATTAATTTCACATAAAGGGTATTGACATTGACGAAACAGAACAGTATACTATACTTAGCCGACTAAATGGACGGTGGAAAATCACGGCAGATGCCCAGGAGAAGTCTCGTGGAAGGCAAGGAACTGCTCAATCAATTCACGGACATGACCCGTATTCACACAGCTTATGTGGAACGCCGTCTGCTTCATTTGGATCTGCGTACGGGACAGGGGGCTGTCCTTACGGCTCTTGGCTACTGTGGAGCCTGTACGCAAAAGGAGCTTGCAGAATATCGT
Organism: Oscillospiraceae bacterium; assembly: GCA_021202795.1. Classification (GTDB taxonomy): domain Bacteria; phylum Bacillota; class Clostridia; order Oscillospirales; family Oscillospiraceae; genus CAJOIG01. The sequence continues at coordinate 3,486 of JAJQCH010000115.1, read as the reverse complement.
CATGTGTCGGCGGCTACCATCAGCGTCATGCTGCGCAGAATGGAAAAGGCTGGACTCGTTGCCCGCTCTTCCGGGGAGGATGGAAAGAGCAATCTGATCACCCTGACGGAATATGGCCGCAGAGTATATGATCGGCTTATGGAGGATATGGCGGGGGAGCCGGAGCGGGTTTTCGCCGGCTTGAGTCAGGAGGATCTTCGGGCTGCAGAGCGAATATTCCAAACGGTTTCAGAGAATCTTGCCAACCTGTCCGGCAGATAAATTTCGATAAACCTCCCTGGAAGGGGTTTATATAAATTTGGCGATTACATATTAATTTGAAAAGGAGACTGAGAACAATGCCCAAGGTATATTCCGGGGACCTGACCAAACTCTTTGAAATCAGCGGCAAGAAGGCCGTTATCGTCGGCGGCGCCGGCGGCTTCGGCGAGAAGATCGCGGAGGCTTATGCCGCCAACGGCGTGGACGTGTGCATTTCTTCCCGCAAGGAGGACAAGCTCATCGAGGCCGAGAACAAGATCAAGGCTTCCGCTGCTCCTGGCGTGAAGGTCATTCACTATGCCTGCGACGCTACCGATGAGGACGCTATCATCGCTTTCCGCGACTTCGCCGTCAGCGAGGCCGGTCTGGGCGGCTGCGACATCCTGGTCAACGCGCAGGGCTACAACAAGAAGATGTGGTCCTGGGAGATCGATACCAAGGTTTGGAAGGGTATGCTGGATACCAACGTTACCTCTATGATGTATACCTGCAAATACTTTGGCAACTGGATGAAGGATCACAACCTGGACGCCGGCGAGACCACCGTTCCTCAGAGTGAGTTTGAGTCCGGCAAGGCCAACCCCAACAAGGGCTATGGCAAGATCATCAACTTCGGCTCCGTCCGCTCCATCCGTGCGGTCGCCAACGGCGGTAACGGCAACGTTCCCTACAACACTACCAAGGGCGCTGTGGAGATGCTGACCAAGGCTTTCGCCGCTGACCTGCGTCCCAACATTCAGGTCAACGCCATCGGCCCCACCATCACCTACACCCCGATGATGGTCGGCCTGCTGCCTCCCGACGAGGCCACCCGTAACAACATCGCTGGCTCTCTGCCCGCACAGCGTATCGGCTATGAGATCGACGTCGTCGGCCCGGCCATCTTCCTGGCTTCTGCCGCTTCCGACATGGTCACTGCCAGCACCATCTATCCCGATGGCGGCCTGGTGGCTACTTCGTGATAAAATCGGGTCTGACCCACTCCTTCCCCCGGCAAAACGGGGGAAGGACATCTATTCTATAGGGAGTAAATTATGAAGCTGGAAGACATTAAAACTATTGCCATGTACGGCGCCGGTACCATCGGCGGCGGTTTTGCGGCTTATTTTGCGCTGAAGGGCCTGAATGTGAACGTCTATGTCCGCAGCGAAAGCTCCATCGAGCGCGCCAAGCCCAAGATCCAAGAGGCTGTTGACACCTATGTGAAGTACGGCCTGGTAGACAACGGCGACAGTATTTGGGCGAAAATTAATTTCACCACTGACCCTGCGGAGGCCTTCACCGGCGTTTATTTCGTGCAGGAAAACGGCGCGGAAAATCTGGAGCAGAAGCACCAGATGGTCGCCACCATGGAGCAGTATCTGCCTGATGACGCAATTATCGCTTCCTCCTCCTCCGGCACCCCGGTGACGAAAATCGCCTCTGAGGCCAAGCACCCGGAGCGCATTATTGTGGCGCACCCCTTCAACCCCGCCTATCTGCTGCCCCTGATCGAGATTTGCGGCGGCGAGAAGACCTCTCCTGAGGTCATCGAATTTGCCCGCGCCTTCTATAAGAAATACGACAAGGCTCCTGTGGTCCTGAAGAAGGAAAAGAACGGCTTCATTGCCAACCGTCTGATGCACGCCCTGTGGCGTGAGGAGATCGCTCTGGTAACAGAGGGCGTCTGCTCCATGGCGGACTGCGACGACGCCTGGACCTTCGGCCCTGGCATCCGGCTGGCTGCTTTTGGCCCGTCCATGCATTATGAGCTGGGCGGCGGCGACCTGGGCCTGAAGGGCTGCGCTATCAAGTTCGGCGCGATGACCGACGCCGTGTTCGCCGACATCTCCGACATGAAGAAAGTTCCTGACACCTGGGCCGACCAGTCCGGCGATGAGATCGGGCCTCTGATGGAGAACCTGCCCGACGTCATCGGCCACACCAAGCCGGAGATCGCAGACTTCCGCGACAAGGTCATCATCGACGTGCTGAAGCTGCACAAGAGAATGTAATTGTAATATAAACCGAGGAGAATAATACTTATGGCTAAAACAATCATTACCGCCGCCATGACCGGCGCTGTTACCCCCGCTGGCTACGACATTCCTGAGAAGCCCGAAGACATCGCCGCTCAGGTTTATGAGTGCTGGAAGCTGGGCGCCTCTATCTGCCATCTGCATATGCGCGACGACGCAGGTGCCGGCGTGATGGATCCTGTGAAGTTCTATGAGACGATCAAGGCCATCCGCTCCTACAAGGACTGCGACATCATTGTCAACTGCACTTCCTCCGGCGATAACCGCGTTTCCGATGACAGCCCCTATGGCAACGCCATGCGTATGCTGCACCACCGCAATGTTCCCGGCATCGAGATGGGAACCTTCGACGCCTCCTCCTTCAACTGGGGCGTTCCCGGCGGCGTTTTCCACAACAGCCCCTCCATGCTGATGGAGCTGGGTACTCTGTATCAGCAGGTCGGCATCAAGCCGGAGTTTGAGATTTTCGACTTTGGTGCTCTGCGGGCCGTGGGCGCTTACTGGAAGCAGGGCTATGTGCAGGCTCCTCTGCACTTCCAGTTCTGCCTGGGCGTTATGGGCGGCATGGATGCCACTCCGGAGTCCCTGCAGATTCTACTCCAGGAGATGCACAACCTCCAGGCTGCCGGCAAGCTGCCTCAGGAATGCACCTGGTCCGCTTTCGGCATCGGCAAGGGCCACCTGCCCGTCATGTTCTCCTGCCTTGCCAACGGCGGCGGCATCCGCGTCGGCATGGAGGATAACGTGGTCTACGGCAAGGACAAGGACGGCAAGAAGATCATGGCCACCAACATGATGCTGGTGGAGCGTGCCGCTACCGCTATCCGCGCCTTCGGCAACGAGCCTGCCACTCCCGCTGAGGCCCGTCAGATGCTGGGCCTGAAGCCTCTGGATATCGACGCTGTCAACGCAGCGTTGGCCGCTGTCAATGTGGCAGATCTGGAGAAGGCCAAGCAGGCCGTCAAGGACGAGTTCGGCGGCCCCTACTTCGCTGCCAAGGGCATGGGCGGCAAATAAGTCGTCTCTTTTTCAGAGAAATATACAGTGTATAAAAAATAAGAAACCGTCGAGGAAGGGTACCATTCACCATCCTCGGCGGTTTTGGTTCAATGTCAAGAGTTGGGGTAGAGGAAAAAAGGAAACAGCAAAGAAGAAGCCGGAGGGAGTTCTGGCTTCCGCCAGTTATGAAGAGCAATGAAGGATTCTG
>JAJQCH010000044.1 GCA_021202795.1 Oscillospiraceae bacterium | reverse complement strand
GATTCAATTGCTATGGATTTTTTAGGTGTTCAACTTCATTTTACAATCGACCGTATTAAAATTTAATAAATATCAGCACATCTCAATTACAGTGGCCTGGCCCATGCCGCCTGCGATGCAGAGGGTGGCGAGGCCGTATTTCAGGCCGCGTTTTTTCATCTCATGCACCAGGGTGACGATGATCCGGCTGCCGGAGGAGCCGACAGGGTGGCCCAGGGCGATAGCGCCGCCGTTTACATTGATGATGTCCATCTTATCCTCCCAGCCCAGGAGCTTAATGCAGCCAAGACTCTGGGCGGCGAAGGCTTCGTTCAGTTCGATGAGCTGGATGTCGTCCATGGTGAGACCGGCGTGCTTCAGCGCCTTGGGAACGGCGTATACAGGGCCAAGGCCCATCTGCTGGGGATCGCAGCCGGAAGCGCCCATACCGATGATTTTTGCCAGAGGCTTGAGGCCAAGCTCCTGAGCCTTTTCCTCGCTCATCAGCAGCAGGGAGGAGGCGCCGTCGTTCCGCCCGGAGGAGGAACCGGCGGTAACGGTGCCAGTCAGGTAAGGAGAGTTAAACATTTTTCCGTCGTCATGGACGTCAATGCTGAAAACGGGCTTGAGCTTGGCCATTTTCTTCTCGTTGGTGGTGCGGTTGGGGAACTCATCCGTGTCGAAAACGATGGGATCCTTCTTCCGCCCCTGGGGAACGGTCATGGGGACAATCTCATCCTTGAAGCGGCCAGAATCAATGGCGGCGATGGCCCGGCGCTGGCTCTCCAGGGAGAAGGCGTCCTGCTCCTCGCGGGTAATGCCAAGCTCCTGGGCCACGCGCTCGGCGGTTGCGCCCATATTATAGCGGCCATAAATCTCCTCCGGCTGGCTCTTGAACTGGCCCTCAGTCAGCGCGTCTACAAATTCGGTGGTGCCGGTACCCACGCCCCAGCGTGCGTTGCGAACGTAAAAGACGGCGTTGGACATACTCTCCGTGCCGCCGGCGATAACCACGTCGTTCACGCCGGTCATAATGCTCATAGCACCGTTCTGCACGGCGGTCATGCCGGAAGCGCATTGGCGCATGACCGTGTGGGCGGCGCATTTTTCCGGGATACCCACCTTGAGGGCGGCCACTCTGGCGATATTCGGTTCGTCGGAGGTCTGGCGGCAGTGGCCCAGAATGACCTCGTCGATTTCGCTGGGGTCAATGCCGGAGCGATCCAGGTTCCCCTTGATGGTGGCACAGGCCATATCCAGGGCGGACAGAGGACGGCAGGCCCCGCCCATCTTGCCCACGGCTGTACGGCAGGCATCCACGATGACTACATTTTTCGTTTCCATGATGAACTGTATCTCCTTCAACGCGCTGGCGGATAAACCGCTCATTTTTATTCATGCTGTATTACTATAAACCTTGGAATTGTGCGAATGTCAACTACTGCGGACAAAAAAAGACGCCGTTTACAGCGGCGTCTTTTGAAAGCTAGGTTAAATGAGATTAAGAATCAGGGTAAGCAGCACGAAGGCGACAGCCACCCATTTGGTCATTTTCGCAAGCTTGGCATCCCAGGTTTTGGCCTTGGTCTTGGTCATAAAGGTATCCGCACCGCCGGCAATGGCGCCGGACAGGCCGGAACGCTTGCCGCTCTGGAACAGGATGACAACAACCAGAAAGATACCGGCGATAAGCTGCAATATAGTCAAAGCAAGAGTCATTTTTCGAACCCACCTCTTTAAAATTTCACTAGGAAAGTATACCATACCTGTCCAGGTAAAGCAAGTCTTTTTTTCCGTTTTCAGTGAAATTTATGATTTTTCAGAGAAACGTCCCCTACGGCACAGAAAAAGCAATCGTGGACAGGGAACGTCGGTCAGTGCTATAATAACTGCAAATTACAAAAAGTCGGCATTTAGGGAGGGAGTACATAACTATGGCGCAGGTGTCTGTCGTCCGCTGTGAGAGCTATGACCCGGCGGTTTGCCGGCAGGCTCTTTTGAAGGTGCTGGAGCCTGTTGGCGGACTGGAATTTATAAAGCCCGGTATGCGGGGATGTACGAAACGGAGGCTGCCGGGGCGGTGCTGAATATGGATTTCAGCCAGAAACAGGCGGAATTTCCGGCGGCGCGGGTGGCGGAGACCTTTCAGTATACCGCCTGGCTGGATAGCTGCGATGTGCTGATTGATTTCTGCAAGCTGAAAAGCCACGGCATGATGGGTATGTCCGCCGCCGCGAAAAATATGTTCGGCGCGATCCCCGGCACCGTCAAGCCGGAGTATCACTACAAATACCCTAACCCGGCGGATTTCGCCAGGATGATCGTTGACCTGGACGAGTATTTTCGGCCTGCCCTGTCCATTGTGGACGGGGTGGTGGGAATGGACGGCAACGGCCCTACGGCGGGCGACCCAAAGCCCATGGGCCTGCTGCTGGCCTCAAAATCCCCTCACGCCGTCGATTTGGCTTGCGCCCATCTCATCGGTCTGGAGCGGGAGGATGTTCCGACTCTGGAGGCCGCCTATGAGCGGGGACTGATACCCGCCCGCTGGCAGGAGCTGGACATAGCCGGAGATTTGGAGTCCATGGTGGTGACGGATTTCCATAACGTGCGGACGAAAAGCGACATTCTTTTCTGGAACGAGAGCCACGGCCCGGTGAAGAAGCTGGCGGGGAAATTTATCCAGAAGTGCCTGAGCGCCGTGCCAAAGGTGACGATTGAACAGTGCGTCGGCTGCGGCAAGTGCGCCGATATATGCCCGGCCAAGGCCATCACCATGAAAAGCAAGCTGCCCCATATTGACCGGGGGGTCTGTATCCACTGCTTCTGCTGCCAGGAGTTTTGCCCCAAGGGGGCCATGAAGGTGTACAGGCCCCCGGTGGCCCGGCTGCTGAACCGATAAGGAGGAAATTGATACCATGTATTTTGATACCCACGCCCACTATGACGACGAGTGGTTCGACGAGGACAGAGACCAGGTGCTTCGCGCCCTGCCAGAGGCGGGGGTGAGTCTTGTAGTGAACTGCGGCTGCGATGAGAAATCCAGCCAGGCTGCCGTAGACCTGGCCCATCAATATGATTTTATCTATGCGGCGGTGGGCTGGCATCCCCATGATGTGAAATCCTGGGACGATACAAGCGCGGATAAGCTCCGCCGCTGGGCGGAGGATCCCAAGGTGGTGGCTATCGGGGAAATCGGTCTGGATTATCACTATGATCTGGATTGGAAGGAGCTTCAGCATGAGGTGCTGGAAAAGCAGCTATGCCTAGCCGAGGAGCTGGATTTGCCCGTCATCATCCACGACCGGGAGGCCCACGGAGACTGTATGGACATCCTGCGCCGCCATCCAAAGGTGCGGGGAGAGTTTCACTGCTATTCCGGCAGCGCGGAAATGGCGAAGGAGATTCTGTCCTGGGGCTGGTACCTGGGCTTTAACGGCTCCATCACCATGCAGGGAGCGCGCCGGGCATTGGAGACCCTGGCCATGATGCCAAGCGACCGTATGCTCCTGGAAACCGACTGCCCCTATCTGGCCCCTATGCCCCGGACAAATGGCCGCCGCAACGACTCCCGCCGTCTGCCCCAGGTGGCCCAGGTCATGGCCCAGACACTGAAAACCACCCCGGAGCTGGTGGCGGAGGTATGCATGGAAAACGGCAGGCGTTTTTTTGGAATCGAATGAAAATTTGACCCCTGTGAGCGGGATATTCCGTCCACAGGGGCCTTTATATGTGAAGAGGTGTCAGCAGGCTGTCAGCGTACGGCCTGGAAGCCTTTTTCCAGATCGGCAATAATATCGTCGATATGCTCCGTGCCGATGGACAGGCGGATAGTATTGGGCTTGATGCCCTGATCCAGCAGCTCCTCCTCGGAGAGCTGGGAATGGGTGGTGGTGGCGGGGTGAATGACCAGGCTCTTCACGTCGGCCACGTTGGCGAGCAGGGAGAATATCTCCAGGCTGTCGATGAATTTGTGGGCCTCCGCCTGACCGCCCTTGATTTCAAAGGTGAAGATGGACGCGCCGCCGTTGGGGAAATATTTCTCATACAGCGCGTGCTGCGGATGGTCGGGTAGGGAGGGATGGTTGACGTGTTCCACCTGCGGATGATTGGCCAGATACTCCACCACCTTTTTGGTGTTCTCCGCGTGGCGATCCAGCCGGAGGGACAGTGTCTCAACGCCCTGGAGCAGCAAAAACGCATTGAAGGGGGAGAGCGTTGCGCCGGTATCCCGCAGGAGAATGGCCCGGATGTAAGTGACAAAGGCGGCAGGGCCGGCGGCGTCCACAAAGGATACGCCGTGATAGCTGGGGTTGGCCTCGGCGATGGGAGCATAGTTGCCGCTGGCCTTCCAGTCGAATTTGCCGCTGTCCACGATTACGCCGCCCAGGGTGGTTCCGTGGCCGCCCAGGAATTTGGTGGCGGAGTGAACTACGATGTCTGCCCCATGCTCGATGGGGCGGATGAGATAGGGGGTGCCAAAGGTGTTGTCGATAGCCAGCGGCAGGCCGTGCTTATGGGCAATAGCGGCCACGGCGTCAATGTCGGGGATGTCCGAGTTGGGATTTCCCAGCGTCTCAATGAATATGGCGCGGGTGTTGTCCTGGATGGCGTTTTCCACCTCGGCAAGGTTGTGGATGTCCACAAAGGTAGTGGTGATGCCGTACAGAGGCAGGGTGTGTGCCAGAAGGTTGTAGCTGCCGCCGTAAATGGTCTTCTGGGCGACGATGTGGCCGCCGGCCTGGGCAAGCGCCTGGATGGTGTAGGTGATGGCCGCCGCGCCGGAGGCGGTGGCAAGCGCCGCTACGCCGCCCTCCAGCGCCGCGATGCGCTTTTCAAACACGTCCTGGGTGGAGTTCGTCAGCCGGCCATAGATATTCCCTGCGTCGGTCAGCCCAAAGCGCGCGGCGGCGTGGGCAGAGTTGTGGAACACATAAGAGGTCGTCTGATAGATGGGAACGGCGCGGGAATCCGTGGCGGGGTCGGGCTGTTCCTGACCAACATGGAGCTGCAGGGTTTCAAATTTATAGTTACTCATGGGGGATACCTCTTTTAAAAATATTCGCAAATTGCAAGTGCAAGTTGGACACTCGGTAGAATGAATT
>JAJQCH010000086.1 GCA_021202795.1 Oscillospiraceae bacterium | reverse complement strand
GATTCAATTGCTATGGATTTTTTAGGTGTTCAACTTCATTTTACAATCGACCTAATAAAAACTGATATGTGGGAAAACATTTTCTTGCATTGATTTTTATCGTAGGAGGAATACAAAAAATGAAGCGAACCCTGAAATTCCTGCTCAGCGCGGTCTTTGCCGTCGCCCTGATGGCGGGCATGACCAGCGCCCTGGCCTGCACCGGCTACTATGTAGGCAAGGACGCCAGCGCGGACGGCACCTACATGATCGGCCACACCGTGGACGCGTCCACCACAGCCCAGGGCTGTGTGATCGTGGTGGAGGCCAGCACCGAGCCGGGCCGCACCATCACCGTAGGCGACACGGAGGTTCCCCTGCCGGATGTTACCTACCAGTACACCGCCACCCCCTTCATCGGCTGGCTTGACTTCTCCAACGCTGCCAGCAATGAATACGGCGTTTCCATCACCGGCGCCGTCACCACCTATATCTCCGACGCCATGCAGGAGGCCGATCCCTATACCACCGACGGCCTGTCCGAAAGCTGGATCTGCGCCTATATTGCCGCCACCTGCTCCACCGCCCGCGAGGCTGTGGAGACCTACGGCGAGCTGATGGAGATCTACGGCAGCTCCGAGTCCAATACCTTCCTTATCACTGACCAGGAGGAGGCCTGGTATCTGGAGAGCTACTCCGGCCATCAGTGGATCGCTGTAAAATGCCCCGACGACTGCGTGGCCGTGTTTGGCAACGAGTGTATGCTCGGCACCGTAGAGGATTACGTTGAGGGCGAGACCATGTACTGCTCCGCCGATCTGTTCACCCTGCCCGAAGAGGCCGGCCTGGCTGTCTATGACGAGGATGGCAACATGGATCTTTATGAGACCTACTGCGGCGACGACCTGCTGGGGGATTACTCCAATATGCGTACCTGGTACGGCCACTATCTGCTGGCTCCCTCCACCGCCGGGGAGTACGAGACCAAGACCCGCTACGACCTTTTCTATGAGCCGGACGAGCTGGTAACGCTGGAGGACATCTTCGATCTGACCCGCTCCCGTTACGAGGGTACGGAGTACTGCCCGGACGAGACCGGCGAGAGCATCCGCATCATCGGCATTGAGCGCCAGGTGAACTGCGCCGTCATCCAGACCTACACCGATCTGCCCGCCGCCATGTGCGTCGTCACCTGGAACACCGTCGGCAACGCGGACAACAATGTTTACCTGCCCATGAGCAACCTGATTACCGATGTGGCGGAGATGTTCGACTATATCCCGGAGGACTACAGCGGCTCTAGCTATCGCCTGAACATCGCCATGACCCACTTCAAGCGTCTGTCGGTTCTGGCCGAGCAGGACAGGGTCATGTATGCCGGCGTCAGCGAGTATTGGAAGAGCGTAGACTCCGCCCTGGTGGCTGAAATGCCCTCCATCCTGGCCGATCTGGCGGAGCTGTACGCCGAGGATCCTGAGGCCGCCGCCGAGAGCATTACCGCCTACACCATCGAGGTGCAGGAGCAGGCGCTGGAGGACGCGGACACCATGTTCGACGAGCTGGTATGGTACATTATCGCCAACACCAACACCATGCCCACCACCGAGCAGACTCCCTTCGTCACCTCTCTCATGAAGACCGAGGAGGTCAGCGAGGGCTGATACCCTTCCTATAACCTGAAATTGCCGGGGCCGTACCGCTAGCTGTGGTATGACCCCGGTTTTTTGTGACAATTTGCTGATTTTAACCTTTACATTCCCAAAGAATTTTATTATAATTGCATTTGTCGTTCTCTTGTCGTTCTCTGGACAAATTTTCCAGAGGGCAAATAAACTAAGGAGGACTCGCAAAAATGAAGCGAACCTTGAAATTCCTGCTCTGCGTGGTCTTTGCCGTCGCCCTGATGGCGTGCATGACCAGCGCCCTGGCCTGCACCGGCTATTATGTGGGCAAGGACGTCAGTGTGAACGGCACCTATATCACCGGTCACACCGTAGACATCACCACCACTGTCCAGGGCTACGTCACCGTAGTGGAGGCCAGCACCGAGCCGGGCCGCACCATCACCGTGGGCGACACGGAGGTACCTCTGCCCGACGTGACCTACCAGTACACCGCCACCCCCATCATTGGCTATGAGGACGCGGCCAATGCCGCCAGCAACGAGTATGGCCTGTCCATCACCGGCGCTGTCACCACCTATGTGTCCGACGCCATTTTGGAGGCCGACCCCCTGACCACCGACGGCATCTCCGAGATGTGGGTCAGCTCCTACATTGCCGCCACCTGCACCAGCGCCCGCGAGGCCCTGGAGGCTTACGGCTATCTGATGGAGACCTACGGCAGCTCCGAGTGCAACACCTTCCTGATCACCGATCAGAACGAGGCCTGGTATCTGGAGAGCTATTCCGGCCATCAGTGGATCGCCGTGAAATGCCCGGATGACTGCGTGGCCGTGTTCGGCAACGAGTGTATGCTCGGCACCGTGGAGGAGTATGTGGAGGGCGAGACCATGTACTGCTCCGAGGATCTGTTCACCCTGCCGGAGGAGATCGGCGTGGCCGTCTATGACGAGGACGGCAACATGGATCTCTACGAGACCTACTGCGGCACCGACCTGCTCAGCGACGGCTCCAACCTCCGCACCTGGTACGGCCATGTGCTGCTGGCCCCCTCCACCGCTGGAGATTACGACACCAAGACCCGCTACGACCTGTTCTATGAGCCGGACGAGCTTGTCTCCGTCCAGGACATCCTGGAGCTGACCCGCGCCCGCTTCGAGGGTACCGAGTACTGCCCGGAGGAGGCCGGCGGGAACGCCCGCGTCATAGGCATCGAGCGCCAGATCAACTGCGCCGTTATCGAGACCTATCCCGACCTGCCCGCCGCCATGTGCGTCGTCACCTGGAACTGTCTCGCGAACGCGGAACACTCCGTGTATCTGCCTATGAGCAACCTGATCACCGCTGTGGCGGATATATACGCCAACAACCCGGACGATTATGTAGAGAACTTCGGCAGCTATTACTATCGCCTTGACATCGCCTTCACCCACTTCAAGCGCCTCGGCTCCCTGGCGGAGCAGAACCGCACCATGTGGGGCGACGGCATCCGCGCCTACTGGAACAGCGTGGAGACCAGCCTGATCGCCGAGCTGCCCTCCATTCTGGAGGAGACTGCCGCCCTGTATGCGGAGGATCCTGAGGCTGCCGCCGAGAGCATGACCAGCTATTACATCGGCCTTCAGGAGCAGGCGCTGGAGGATGCTGACACCATGTTCGACGAGCTGATCTGGTACATCATCTCCAACAACAACACCACCGTGGCGGAAGCCGACAAGACTCCTTTCGTCACCTCCCTGCTGACCGTGGAGGAGGAGACCGAGGAAGCCAGCGGCGAAGCGTCCGGCGAGGCTTCTGAGGAGGCTGCTGCCACCGGCACGGAGGAGAGCGATTATCAGGCGTACCTCATGGCCTTTGTGGACTCCTGCGAGGACATCCAGACCAGCGGTTCGGCGGATGACTACTACGCCCTGATCGAGGCCGGAGATTATGCCAGCTTCCCTGTTGAGATGCTGTTCGACGCCACCTGGTTCGGCGAAGCCGCCATGACCTATGAGGAATTTGTGGCAGCCGACGGCGTGTACGAGATCGCCGACCACCCCTCCAACGGCACCATGCTGGACGGCACCGGCGAGGGTGCGTAAATCAAGCCGAGAAATTATTTCTCAAAAGTAACACAAGAGGCGTCCGCCAATGGCGGACGCCTCGTTGCGTTAAAACGATATTTTCTTTCCTGCGGTTTATTGCAGCGGGAACGATTATTCCTCGGCAGCGGCAGCCTTCGCAAGCTTCTTCGCAGCGCGCTTCTGGTCAAGCTTTGTCATGTACAGAGCGCAGGTAGAGTCGCCCACGATATTCAGAGTGGTACGGCCCATGTCGAACAGCTTGTCAACGCCGGCAATCAGGGCAATGCCCTCCACCGGCAGACCAACGGTCTCCAGCACCATGGCCAGCATAATCATGCCCGCGCCGGAAACGCCGGCGGTACCGATGGAAGCCAGGGTAGCAGTCATGACGATCATGGCCATCTGGCCGATGGTCAGGTCGATACCATAGCAGGTGGCGATGAACACAGCGGCCACGCCCTGATAAATGGCGGTGCCGTCCATGTTGATGGTAGCGCCCAGGGGCAGAACAAAGCCGCTGACCTCCGGGTCAGCCCCCATATCGTTGGAACACTCGATGGTCAGGGGCAGGGTGGCGGCGGAGGAGGTGGTGGTGAAGGCCACGCTCATGGCAGGCCAGATGCCCTTGACGAACTTGCCGAACTTCTTGCCGGACAGGCACCGAACGGAGACGCCATAGCACACCAGGAAGTGGACGATATAGGCAAGATAGGCCACCAGGATGACCAGGAACAAAGACCCCACGATAGAGGGCCCGTTCACAGCCACCACATTGCACATCAGGCAGAAAACGCCGATGGGGGTGATTTTGATGATCATCATCATAATCTTCATAATCACCGCATAGGCGGAGTCTATCCAGGTGGCGAAGGGCTTCGCCTTCTCCCCCGCCATCAGGATGCCCGCGCCCAGGAACAGGGCAATCACGATGACCTGGAGCATATTAGCGTCCGTGAAGCTGCCCCACATATTGGAGGGGAAGATGTTCACGATCACGTCCATAACGCTGGAGCTGCTGGCCTCATATTCAAGGCCGGAAACCTCCAGCACCGGGAACAGGTTCAGGGCCTTGGCGCCGCTGGCAAAAAGCAGGCCGATGACAATGGCCACCACGGTGGTGCAGAGGTAGTAGACAATGGTCTTCCAGCCCACGGAGCCTACACGCTTGATGTCACCCATGCTGACAACACCGCTGATAATGGAGGTCAGCACCACCGGCACAACCAGGAATTTCAGCAGGTTAATGTAAATGGTGCCGAAGGGCTTAATGTAGTTGGTGGTAAAGTCCGGGTTTCCAAGGAAACACAGACCGGCCAGGATACCGAGTACCAGTCCGATAAACATCCAGGCAGGCAGTTTGAGTTTTTTCGAAAATTGCAAGTGCAAGTTGAACACATCCGCGAAAAGCTTCAATAGAG
>JAJQCH010000166.1 GCA_021202795.1 Oscillospiraceae bacterium | reverse complement strand
GGTTCATAAATTCATTCTACCGAGTGTCCAACTTGCACTTGCAATTTGCGAATTTTTCAAATTGTACTTTTTTACGAGAGCTAATATGGCTAGGCGGACCGACGAAGGCGTACATCAGTACGTCGAGGAGGCCCAACGACGTCCAGCGGGCAAAAGACCCGCCGCCCCAAATAGAAGGACTATCTCATGAAAAAAGCAATGTTCTATGGCATCCTAGCCTCGTTCTTTTTCGCCTTTACCTTCCTGCTGAACCGAAGCATGAACCTCAGCGGCGGGTATTGGCTGTGGAGCGCAGGGCTGCGGTATATTTTCATGCTGCCCATGCTGGGGCTGCTGGTGGCGGTGTCGCCGGGGCGCAGTCTGCGGCCTGTGCTGGCCGCCATCCGGGAAAAGCCCTGGCAGTGGATCCTGTGGAGTACGGTGGGCTTCGGGCTGTTTTATCTGCCGCTTACTCTCGCCTCGGTGTACGGGGAATCCTGGCTGACCGCTGCCTCCTGGCAGCTCACCATCGTGGCGGGGGTGCTGCTGACCCCCCTGTTTGGGCAGAAGATCCCCCTGAAAAACCTGGGGATGAGCTGTCTCATCCTGGTTGGGGTGCTGCTGCTCCAGCTTCAAAACCTGTCCGCCGGGGCGGGAAGCGGCCTGGTGGCCCTGATCCCCATCACCGTGGCAGCCTTCGCCTATCCCCTGGGCAACCGCAAGATGATGACGGTCTGTCCGCCGGACATGGACGCCATCGAGGGGGTGTTCGGCATGACATTGTGCAGCATCCCCTTCTGGGCGGTCTCCTGCGTCGTGGCCTACTGCAACGCGGGATGGCCCACCGGGGGGCAGACGGTGCAGTCCCTGGCCGTGGCCCTGTTTTCCGGGGTGGTGGCCACCATATTGTTCTTCCACGCCACCGACCTGGTGAAGGGGAACCAGGGCAGGCTGGCCGCCGTGGAGGCCACCCAGTGCGGAGAGGTGGTGTTCACCCTCCTGGGCGGCGTGCTGGTGCTGGGGGACGCTCTCCCCACCGCCGCCGGATTTATCGGCCTGGCCCTGATCGTCGTCGGCATGGCCGCGAACAGCCTCCTGGCCAGCGGGGGAGGAAAGGAGCGGTCAGAATGAGATGTCAGGAGTGCGGCGCAGCACTATAAACGCCCAAACGCACAGCGGGAGCCTCCGCTGTGCGTTTCTTTTTTTCTTTGTTCAGCTAAAACGCAACGCCAGGTCTTGACAAATGCGATAAAATATGTTATAATACTGAAACAAAGCAACCTGTTTGCTTCGATTTTTGCGAAATGGAGGCACTGCGATGGCGGAACGGCGAATGTTTGCCCGGTCGATCGTGGGCAGCAGCCGGTTTTTAAGTCTGTCCCCCGGCGCGCGGCTGCTGTATTACGACCTGGGCATGGCGGCGGACGACGACGGCTGCGTGGAGGCGCTGGCCGTCCTGCGGATGACGGAGGCGTCCCCCGACGCCCTGGACGAGCTGACCCAAATGGATTTTCTCACCCCGCTCCTCCCCGGCGAGGTATACTATATCCGGGACTGGAGCCGGAATAACTTCATCCGTCCTGACCGTTATCATGCTGGGTTGTATAAATCCATGCTGTCTTTCACATAAATATACCGTTTTTCTGCTCTAATCCTGGCCTTTTTTGTCCAGGATTGTTAAAAACATTAAAATGGTATACCGAGGTAAGATAAGATAAGATTAGTCTAGGTCAGGCAAGGAAAGCACCGGGGCCGCGAGGGCGGAAAGCCAACTTTCCAACACGTTTTCCACAATGTTTTCAACAGTTATGAAAAGTTCTCAACATTTTCTCCACAGGTTTTTCAACAGGCTCTGTTGCCCTGCGGGGCCGCCCCTGGCGGGGCGGCGAACCCCTCCACCATGCTGACGCATGGTCCCCCTCCCCTTTCAGGGGAGGCGCTGGTGCCAGCATTTCGTAAAATTTCACTTTTTAACATGGGTGTATCCAAAAGATAAGTGCATCTAAAAAGGACAACAAACACCGTCGGCGAAGCCGCGGGGTAAGCCTCCCCTGAAAGGGGAGGGGGACCGCCCGAACAGGGCGGTGGAGGGGTTTCCCCCGTAACCAGCACTACCGTAGAGCGCGTTCCCCCACCCGCTCGATATATTCCTTCGGATATTTGGGATTCATCCGCCGCTGTATCGACCCGTCCGGGCCGGGGATCTTGGTGGAACCCCCTGCGCCCAGGGCGTAGATGGGGGCCAGCTCCTCCATCATCAGGATGTTATAGAGGTTCTCCGTTCCCGGCCTGGCCCAGCCCACGTTTTCCCAGCCGCCGGACATATACTTCTGCCGGTAGAGATAGTAGGGAACATACCCCGCGCCCGTCAGCCGCTCCATGGCGTAGTCCACCATCCGGCCCACCGCCGCTCCGTCCGGCAGTGCCTGAGGATGCTCCGCCAGGCGGGAGCCGTTCTTGATAGCCAGCGTATGGACGGTGACGTTTTCCGGCTCCAGGGCCAGCACCCGGTCAAGGCTCTGCCGGAACCCCTCCACGCTGTCCCCCGGCAGCCCGGCGATCAGATCCATATTCACCTGAAAATCCCCCGCCCGGCGCACCAGGGCCAGGGCGTCCACCACATCCTGAGCCGTGTGGCGGCGGCCAATGGTCTCCAGCACAGCGTCCGACATGGTTTGGGGATTGACGGACACCCGCGTCACCCCGTGGGCCTTCAAAACGGCCAGCCGCTCCGCCGTAATGGTGTCGGGCCGCCCGGCCTCCACGGTGTATTCCCGCAGGGCGGACAGGTCGAAAGCGTTCTCCACCTGGCCGCACAGCCGGTCAAACTGCTCCGGCGATAACGTAGTCGGCGTCCCCCCGCCGAAGTAAAGCGCCACAGGCCGCAGGCCCGCCCCCCGGATCTCCGTTCCCACCTGTGCGATCTCCCCGGACAGGGCGTTTAAATAGGGTTCTATCATCCCCCGGCTGCTCCCCACGGCGCTGGAGATGAAGGAGCAGTAGGCGCACCGGGTGGGGCAGAAGGGGATCCCCACGTACAGCCCCACGTCCCCCGGCGAAAGGCTGGCTTTCGCGTCCAGGGCCGCCTGGGCCGTCCGCTGGCACAGCCTGGCCCGGTCGGGGGATACGTCGAAATCGGCGGCGAAGTCCTCCCAGCCCTTCCCGGCCTTTAGATACTGTGCCATCAGCTTTCCCGGCTTCACCCCGGTCAGCGCCCCCCAGGGGGGCCGGGAGACCCCGGATTCCAGCGCCGCCCGGTAGAAGGCCAGCTTCACCGCCCGCTGCTCCATCCGCACCCGCTCCCGGTCGTTTCCATAGGGTTCCACCACGGCCTTCCCCCGAAAGACCTGCCCCTGGCGGATAAGACGGCACGCCGCCTCCCCCGCCGAAAGGGAGATCTCCCCCCGGTCGCCGGTGGGTTCCCCGTCGGGATAGACAGGCCGCTCCTGGGGGAACATGGTCAGGAGCATCTGCTCCGCCGCATATTTATACGAATGTCCAAAAAAGTACAAATTCATAATCCCGCCTCTTGACAAAAACAGCTTTCGGTGGCACCATGTATAGTGGTGATTTATTTTCCGCTCCCCATTATAACACATCGGGACGGCCATTGCACCATACAGAAAAGGAAGTTACAGCCATGAATAAAACAGACGTAGTCATCGTGGGCGCCGGCCCTGCGGGCATCTTCACCGCCATTGAAATGCTCCGGCGCGGATCCACGAAGAAAATAACCATCATGGAAAAGGGCAAAAGCGTGGAGCAGCGCCACTGCCCCAAGGCGGAGACCAACCGCTGCATGAACTGCAAGCCCAACTGCGCCATCACCACCGGCTTCTCCGGGGCCGGGGCCTTCTCGGACGGAAAGCTGTCCCTGTCCTGCGAGGTGGGGGGCGACCTGCCCAATCTCATCGGCGCGGATCTGGCCCAGGAGACCATAAACTATACCGACGGCATCTACCTGGAATTCGGGGCCGACCAGCATATCGAGGGCCTGGAGGAGACGGAGGAGGTCAAGCAGATCCGCACCCGCGCCATCCAGGCGGGGCTGAAGCTGGTGTCCTGCCCCATCCGCCACCTGGGAACGGAAAAGGCCCACAAGCTCTATGAGGACATCGAGCATTGGCTCCAGGACAAGGGCGTGGAGATTCTGTTCCAGACCGAATGTACCGGCCTGATCATTCAGGAGGGCCGTTGCCGGGGCGTGACCTATACCGACGGCCACCAGGACTATGAGCTTTATGCCGACGAAACCGTGGTGGCCACAGGCCGCCGGGGCGCGGACTGGCTGGAGGGGCTTTGCTCCACCTACGGCATTGACCACGTCCCCAGCACGGTGGACATCGGCGTCCGGGTGGAGGTGCGAAACGAGGTCATGGAAACGGTGAACCGGGCCTTCTATGAATCCAAGCTCATCGGCTACCCGCCCCCCTTTAAAAATAAGGTGCGAACCTTCTGCCAGAACCCCGGCGGCTTCGTGGCCCAGGAAAATTACGACAACGGTCTCGCCGTGGTCAACGGCCACTCCTATAAGGAGCTGAAAAGCGAGAACACGAATCTTGCCATCCTCTGCTCCCACAACTTCTCCGTCCCCTTCAACCAGCCCATCGCCTACGCCCAGAAGGTGGGGGAGCTGACCAATATGCTGGCAAACGGCCAGCTTCTGGTGCAGCGGTTCGGGGATATTCTGGACGGCAAGCGCACCTGGCAGAAGGAGCTTGACCGCTCCAACGTCCGCCCCACCCTGCCGGACGTGGTGGCCGGAGACATCACCGCCGCCATGCCCTACCGGGCCATGATCAATATCATCAACTTCATCAAGGCCATGGATCAGGTAGTCCCCGGCTTCGCCGCCTATGAGACCCTGCTCTATTCCCCGGAGCTGAAATTCTATTCCAACTGCATCC
The DNA here is from genome assembly GCA_021202795.1 of Oscillospiraceae bacterium. Classification (GTDB taxonomy): domain Bacteria; phylum Bacillota; class Clostridia; order Oscillospirales; family Oscillospiraceae; genus CAJOIG01. The sequence goes on along the minus strand of JAJQCH010000166.1, from coordinate 235 downwards.
GCATGGACAAGGATTTCAACACCAACGTCCCCGGCCTCCACTGCCTAGGCGACAGCTCCGGCTGGACACGGGGGTTGATGATGAGTTCCGTGATGGGCGTGCTGATGGGGCGGAAGCTGGTGTAACGCAGTGCTGGCGGGGGAACCCCTCCGTCAGCGCCAAGGGGCTGGACACCAACCCCCCCTGAGGGGGGGGCACCCCCCCCCCCCCCAATACGGGCGGACCCCCCACCCAG
>JAJQCH010000045.1:1944-5167 GCA_021202795.1 Oscillospiraceae bacterium | reverse complement strand
ATCACTATGGATATTCTTTTTACTATTGCAGTTTCATTTTACAATGCGCCAAAAAAAACTTCCGAAAAAAAGAGGGAAACGGGAGGGGGACGGCGTATATATTAAATAGAAGCGAAAGGAGGCGACGCCTATGCCCAGCATCCGACAGACGCGGGAGCAGCTGGAGACGCTGATCATCGGGCCATACGGAACCCTCTCCGCCAAGAGCCGGGGCCGCCCTGTGGCGGAGCCGGAGGACGAGGTGCGCACCTGCTTTCAGCGGGACGTTGACCGGGTCACACACTCCAAGGCCTTCCGCCGCCTGCGGCACAAGACCCAGGTGTTTTTGCAGCCGGAGGGCGACCACTACCGTACCCGCCTGACGCACACCCTGGAGGTGTCCCGCATCGCCCGCACCATCGCGCGGGCCATCGGCTTAAACGAGGATTTATGCGAGGCCATCTCCCTGGGTCACGACCTGGGTCACACCCCCTTCGGCCACGCGGGGGAGCGGGCATTGCGGGAACTGACCGGGGCCTTCAACCACTACGAGCAGAGCCTGCGGGTGGTGGACAAGCTGGAAAAGGACGGTCGGGGCCTGAACCTGTGCCACGAGACCCGCATGGGGATTTTAAACCACACCACCGGCCTGCCGAAGGACACTCTGGAGGCGGACGTGGTGCGGCTGGCCGACCACATCGCCTATTTCAACCACGACCTGGATGACGCGGAGCGGGCTGGAATCGTGACGGCGGAGGACGTTCCCGCCCTGGTGCGGGAGCGCATCGGCACCCGCAACTCCCAGCGCATCAACGCCATGGTGACGGACGCCATTGAAAACAGCGTCCAGGGAACCATTGGTCTGTCCCCGGATATGCAGCGGGCCTACGATGTGTTCAATGAGTTTATGTACAACGCCGTATACCGCAATCCCACTGCCAAGGGCGAGGAGTCCAAGGTGCAGGGGATTTTAGGCCCTACCCTGGAATACTACATAAAAAATGTGGACAGGCTCCCCCCGGAGTATCAGGCCATTGCGGAATCAGAGGGGGCGCTGACCGCTGCCACGGACTACGTTTCAGGCATGACCGACAGCTTCGCCATCGCCACCTTCGAGGATCTGTTTATCCCCGCAAGCTGGAGCGTAAAATAAATCATCCGCGACGGAGTCGCGGATGAGGGGAGGCGGCCTGTGCGCGCACTCAGCGTCCGCCTGCGGCGGCGAAACTCTGCGAGGCTTTGCGCCTGCGGGCGCGGGTTGCTCCACGCTGCGCGTGTTCGCTTGCGCCTGCGGGCGCGTTGGGCTTTTTACTTGAGAGGGGAGGGAATCCATGTGCCTTTGTTTTCGGAGGAATTTTTGGAGGAGCTGAGCCAGCGGAACGATATTGTGGACGTGGTGTCCGGGTATGTGAATCTCACCCGGCGCAGTGGAGCAAACCAGTTTGGGCTATGCCCCTTTCACGGGGAGAAGACCCCCTCCTTTGCCGTGAACAGCGAGCGGCAGATTTATCACTGCTTCGGCTGCGGGAAGGGCGGCAGCGTCATCAATTTCATTATGGAGATCGAAAATCTCTCTTTCCCGGACGCAGTGCGGTTTTTGGCCAGGCGGGCGGGGATGGAGGTGCCGGAGTCCGGCCATGACGAGAACCGGGGCCGCCGAACCCGGATGCTGGAGCTGAACCGGGACGCCGCGCGTTTTTTCTATGAGCAGCTTGTCGCCCCCTCCGGCCAGGCGGGACAGGCATATGTGGCCCAGCGGGGCATAACCTCCATGGTGAAGCCCTTTGGCCTGGGCTTTGCGCCGGATGCCTGGGAGAGTCTCACCAGCGCCATGACCGCCAAGGGCTACACCCGGCAGGAGCTGGTGGACGCGGGCCTGGCCCGTGTGGGAAAAAGCGGAGGACTGTACGACTACTTCCGCAACCGGCTGATGTTCCCGGTCATCGACGTGCGCGGCAGCGTTATCGGCTTTTCCGGCCGGATATTGGGCGACGGGGAACCGAAATACCTGAACAGCCCGGACACTCTGGTGTACAGCAAGTCCCACAGCCTTTTCGCCTTGAATCTGGCAAAAAAATCCAAATGCGGATATATTCTGCTGGCAGAGGGTAATATAGACGTGGTGAGCCTGCATCAGGCGGGGTTCGACAGTGCGGTAGCCAGCTTGGGTACCTCCCTGACCGGGGATCAGGCCCGGCTGCTGGCCCGATACACGAGCGAGATCGTTATCGCCTACGACAGCGACGCCGCAGGCCGGAAGGCCTCCGACCGGGCCATCAGCATATTGCAGCCCCTGGATATGAAAATCAAGGTGCTGACAATCCCGGACGCCAAGGATCCGGACGAGTTCATCCAGAAAAACGGCCCCCAGGCCTTTCGGGATATTATCGAGGGCAGCGGCAACCAGATAGAATACCGTCTGGCCCAGATACAGGAGGGACTTGACCTCTCCACCGACCAGGGGCGAGTGGCCTATCTCAAGCAGAGCGCTAAGCTGATCGCCGCCCTGCCCGGCAGCGTGGAGCGGGAGGTATACGGCGCCCGTGCGGCGGAAAAGGCCAGCGTCTCCAAGGAGGCGTTTCTGGGAGAGGTCAGCCGCATCCGAAAGCAAAACGCCTCCGCCGCCCGAAAGCAGCGGAATAAGGAGGCCTCCGCCCCGCTGCGTCAGGCCCAGCCCCAGAGCCGGGCGCTACGGTACGAAAACGTACCCAGCGCCAGAGCGGAGGAGGGAGTCATAAACCTTCTCTGCCGGTTCCCGGAGCAGTTTCCCGACCTGCCGCTCCGGGAGGAGGACTTCACCTCCCCTGCCCTGGGACAGCTATACGGTTCCGTTACCCGGCGGGTGAAGGAGGGAAAGGCAATTTCCATGGCCGCCCTGGGAGAGCAGTTTTCCCCGGAGGAAATGGCCTTGCTGTCCGGCATCCTCCAGCACGACGAGATAACCGCCGCCGCCAGCGAACAGGCCATGGCGGATTACATAAGAAGGATTCAGAAAGAAAAAGACCGAGCCGCCCCGCCAGAGGATTTACGGGGCTACGCCGAAAAAATGAGACAGACGAAAGGGTATGGTGGCAAAGATGGCAAATGAAAAGGAAAAAATAGAGACCACAGAGACCGAGGCAGAGGCTGAGACCGAACAGGCCATTCCGGCGGACAAGCCCGCCCCCAAAAAGAAAGCGGCCTCCAAGGCCAAGACGGCGCCAACTGAGGCAAAGGAGGACAAACCAGCGGTAGCAGAGACCGA
>JAJQCH010000045.1:0-1844 GCA_021202795.1 Oscillospiraceae bacterium | reverse complement strand
AAGGATGACGAACCAACTGCGACCGAGGCCGAAAAGCCGGAGGAAGCCGCAAACGAGGCGGCTGCCGAGGAGACCTCCCCGGAGGCTGAAAAGACCAATGATGAGAAAATTGCCGAGCTGATCGAGCGGGGCAAAAAGGCGGGCCGCCTGACCAGCAAGGAACTTTCCGACGTGCTGGACGGCATGGGACTGGAGCAGGAGGAGATCGACGCCGTATACGACCAACTGACGGAGTTGGGCATTGAGACCACTGGAGAGGAATTTCTGCCTCCCCTGGAGGAGGACGCCCTTCCCGCGCTGGAAGGGCTGGATGAGATTGAGGAAGTAACAGAGGAGGAGCTGGTAGACCCGGACGAAGTGGCCGAATCCTTCTCCACCGACGATCCGGTGAGGATGTATCTCAAGGAGATCGGCAAGATCCCCCTGCTGACCCAGGAGGAGGAACTGGCCCTGGCCATGCGCATGGCGGAAGGAGACGAGGAGGCCAAAAAGCGCATGGCAGAGGCAAACCTTCGTCTGGTGGTGTCCATCGCAAAGCGGTATGTGGGCCGTGGTATGCTGTTTCTCGACCTGATACAGGAGGGAAACCTGGGTCTTCTCAAGGCAGTGGAGAAATTCGACTATACCAAGGGCTATAAATTCTCCACCTATGCCACCTGGTGGATTCGCCAGGCCATCACCCGCGCCATCGCCGACCAGGCCCGTACCATCCGCATCCCGGTGCATATGGTAGAGGCCATCAACAAGGTCATTCGGGTGTCCCGCCAGCTTTTGCAGGAGCTTGGTCACGACCCCACGGCGGAGGAAATCGCCGAGGAGATGAACCTGCCCACCGATAAGGTGCGGGAGATCCTTAAAATCGCTCAGGAGCCGGTCTCCCTGGAAACGCCCATCGGCGAGGAGGAGGACTCTCACCTGGGAGATTTCATCGAGGACGAGGGCGTGTCCGAGCCGTCCGAGGCCGCAAGCTTTACGCTCCTGAAGGAGCAGCTCATGTCCGTGCTGGACACCCTGACCCCGCGGGAGAAAAAGGTGCTGGAGCTGCGCTTCGGCATCATCGATGGCCGCACCCGCACGCTGGAAGAGGTCGGCAAGGAATTTAACGTCACCCGCGAACGGATTCGCCAGATCGAGGCCAAGGCCCTTCGCAAGCTGCGCCACCCCTCCCGGTCAAAAAAGCTGCGGGATTTCCTGAACTGATAGACGCCATCTGTTTTCCATATGCTTCACATGATAAAAAGCCCCTCCGCCATGCCGGTATACCGGCGCGGCGGAGGGGTTTTCCATGCGCTGCCGCACCTCGCACCGGCGGCAGCGTAGTGGGATCTTATTTCTTATTTCCTTCGATGGGTTTATCTCTGTCTTCTGGATCGCACCACAATGACTACGGCAGCCACGCAACAGGCGACAATGACCAGAACAATCCCGATCATCAGGGCGGCGCCAGTGTCGCTCTCCGTCTCCTCCGTTTCCTCTGCCTCCTCCGTGGCGGCGACATCATTCATGACAATGGCGGCGGATATGGTGGGCGCAGCCGTTTCATCCACCGTCTCCGGCGTGGCGGTGGGCGCAGCAGTCGGTTCGGCGGTCGGTTCGATGGTTGGGACAGCAGTGGGAGCCGCCGTAGGGGCGACAGTAACCGTGGCAGACGCCTCATAATATACCGGCGCTGTCCGGGTCGCACCGCATACGGTGCAGGTATAGGTGATTTCCCCCGGCGTGTCCGCCACAGGCACTGTGGTAATAACACCCTCGTCCCAGATGTGTTCCAAGGCGTCCGTATAGTCGTCTATGTAAACATCTCCGCACCGAGAACAGGTGTAGGTCGTGTACCCTTCCTCCGT
>JAJQCH010000013.1 GCA_021202795.1 Oscillospiraceae bacterium | reverse complement strand
AAGGTTCATAAATTCATTCTACCGAGTGTCCAACTTGCACTTGCAATTTGCGGTGTTTTTTTGTTTACAAAAGCGCAGATTAGGGCCCTGCTTATTCCCCTGGTTATCGAGCAGGTGTTAACAGGCCTGATGGGCGTGGCAGACACGCTGATGGTCTCCAATGTTGGCGAGGCCGCCATTTCCGGCGTATCCCTGGTGGATTCCATCAGTACGCTGGTAGTCTATTTCTTTTCCGCATTGGGCGCGGGCGGCACTATCGTCTGCGCCCAATATATCGGCCATGAGGAGATGAACAAGGCAAATCGCGCCTCCCGTCAGGTGCTGATTGCGGCGCTGATCCTGGCGCTGTTCCTCACCGTTACTCTGGCCAGCCTGCGCACTCCTATTCTGCGGCTGATTTTTGGTTCTGTGGAAGCGGACGTACTGGCGGCAGCCGAAATATATTTCCTTGTCACCGCTCTGAGCTATCCCTTTCTGGGATTGTATTCCGTCAGCGCAGCGCTGCACCGTGCTACAGGCAACTCCCGGCGGCCCATGATCGTGGCGGCTGTGGCGGATGGCGTCAACATTATCGGCAACGCCGTCTTAATATTCGCCTGTGGACTTGGCGTGCTGGGCGCCGCCCTTTCCACGCTTTTCAGCCGCATACTGAGTGCCTGCGTCATGCTTTATTTCCAAAGCCGTCCCGGTCAGGTCATCACGTTAGGTCGGCTTCGGGATTTCCGGCCAGACGGGGCCATGATGAAGCGCATTATCCGCATAGGTCTGCCCACCGCCGTGGAAAACAGTATGTTCCAGTTTGGAAAGCTGGCAGTACAAAGCACGGTGGCCAGTCTTGGCACCACCGCGATCGCGGCCCAGGCCATCGTTTCCACCCTGGAAAACTTTGGCTCCATGCCGGCCATGGCCATCGGCACCGGCCTTCTCACTGTGGCTGGCCAGTGTCTGGGCCGTGGACAGACAGAGGAAGCAAAGCACTATATGGTTCGCTTTACAGAAATATCCACCGGCATTGTGCTGGCAACAAGCATACTGCTGTCCGTCTCCGTGCCGGTGGTTGTTCGGTTCACTGCTCTGACCGCAGCGGGGGCAAGCCTCGCCTGTCAGCTAATCTGGTTTAGTTCTGTCATGAAGGTGTTCACCTGGCCCTGCGCCTTTACGCTCCCCAACGGCCTTCGTGCCTCCGGGGACGTGTCCTATACCATGTGGGTCAGCGGCATCAGTATGTGGGTGTTCCGCGTGGCGTTAAGCTGGTTTCTGTGCCGTGCCACCCCCATCGGTCTCTGGGGCGTATGGATAGGCTGGTGTACAGACTGGCTGTTCCGGGAGATTTGCTTTATATCCCGGTATCGCAGCGGCAAATGGCTGGGGAAAAAGGTGCTGGATTAACGTTTGAAGATGCGATAGGCGTAAACTTGCAGTACCGCGCAGCTTTCTTTCCCCAGGAACGAACTCTCTGCAATCCTTAAAGCATACTTAAATACAGCTCGCCGTAATTATAGCCCCATTTGTTGCAGCTATTATCCACCTCCATGGCCTGACGAATAAGGCTTTCCATGGTCTCCTTATCTTTGTATACGGATAAAGCCCGCAAAATTGCATCGGACATATCCCCGGCGTCCATACGGGCGAAGGAGAAGCCGTTACCCTCGCCGGTGTATTGGTTGTAGGGCTGAACGGTATCCCGCAGACCGCCGGTCTCCCGGACGATGGGGAGCGTGCCGTAGGCCATGGAAATCATCTGGCTAATGCCGCACGGCTCAAAGCGGGAGGGCATCAGGAAGAAGTCGCACCCGGCGTAAATGCGGTGGCTAAGACCATCGGCAAAGCCGATCCAGGCGCAGGCCCGGCCGGGGTGGCGGGCCTCCAGGCCCTGAAGCCAATTTTCATATTTGGACGCGCCGTTGCCAAGCACCACAAAGGCAAAATCGTTTTCCCACAGCAGCTTGTCCATGGCCTCCATAACAAGCTCTATGCCCTTCTGCTCCGCCAGGCGCGTTACCATGCCGATCAGAGGCCGGGTCGGGATAATTTCCAGGCCCAGCTCCTCCAGCAGGGCGGTCTTGCACTGGATTTTTCCAACCATTTTGGAGCGGGTAAAGGGAACGGGCAGATTACTGTCCTTGCCGGGATTCCAAACAGATTTGTCAATGCCGTTGACAATGCCGGACACATCCTCTCGGAAGGCCAGCACGCCGTCCAGCCCCTCGCCATACTCCGGGGTGCAGATCTCGCGAGCATAGGACGGGCTGACGGTGTTCACACGGTCGGCCATAATGCAGCCGGCCTTCAGAAAATCCGCCATACCAAACCGCTCCATCAGACCGAAGCCGCCCTCCGGCACGGAGAGAAAGTCCTGAACAAAGTCGAACTTGCACAGACCCTGATAGGCGATATTGTGGATGGTAAGAAGGGTCTTTGTTCCCGCCAGGGGAGAATTATAATACTGCGTTTTCAGCAGGAAGGGAAGCATTCCTGTGTGCCAGTCGTTGCAGTGGATAATGTCAGGGATGAAATCAAGCTGAGGCAGCGCTTCCAGCACAGCGCGGGTGAAAAAGGCATACTGCTCTCCCTCTCGATCAGGAAGGTAAATGCTGTCTCCAAAATACTCCTCGTTTTCGATGAGCCACACGCAGACCTTCCCCAGCATCAGTCGGTTCACGCCCACAAACTTTGTGCGCCAGCCCATATGTACGTCAAAGCTGAAAAGATACTGCACCCGGTCGCGGTATTTTTCCTTGATGACCCGATGATAGGGGATTATAACCCGTGCGTCAAAGCCCAGCTTTTTCAGGTATTTCGGCAGAGTGCCGACCACATCCGCCAGCCCGCCGGTTTTGGCCAGGGGGCTGCACTCTGCGGCGGCAAATAAAATTCTTGGGGGATGATCCAGCCCCTTTTCGGCGGTCATGGCGGCGATTTGCTCCTTCATAGCGGTAACGGTCATGGCTTTTTCTTAACCTCCTCAAACTGGAAATACAGAGCGGACAGTGGTGGAAGCGGAACGCTGGCAACGTTTTTAAATTCCCGGAAGCTGCCCTTTTTGGAACGGATAATTCTGCCTTTTGTGCCGTTTCCGCCAAAGCGCTTCTCATTGCTGTTAAGAAGCGGTTTCAGCCGTCCGGGGGCGGGCAGACCGATCAGGAATCCGTCGTATGCCACTGGGGTGAAGTTGCACACGCACACCACCGGCAGGCCGTCCTTTTTGGGCCAACGCATGATAGCGATGGAGCTGCGCTCCGCATCGTCCGGGTTCAGCCAAGTAAAGCCCTCCCAACTGTCCTCGATCTGCCACAGGGCGGGCTGGGAGAGATAGAGCTGTCCCAAGGCGGCGCAATAATCCAAAAGCTTTTTGTGGGCGGGATAATTCAGCAGAAGCCAGTCAAGCTGCTGCTTGTAATTCCACTCGATAAATTGCCCAAACTCTCCGCCCATGAAGGTCAGCTTTTTCCCCGGATGGGCAAACTGATAGCCATATAAAGCCCGGAGGGTGGCAAATTTCTCCTCATAGGTGCCATACATCTTGTCCAGCATGGACTTTTTCCCGTGAACGACCTCGTCGTGGGAGAAGGCCAATATGTAATACTCCGAATAGGCATACATCATGGAGAAGGTCAGCTTCCCATGGTGATGACTGCGGAACAGAGGATCCATCTGGAAGTAGTCCAGGGTGTCGTGCATAAATCCCATGTCCCACTTGAAGGTAAAGCCCAGACCGCCATATTCCGGCAATGCAGTAACCTTTGGAAATGCAGTTGACTCCTCCGCCACAGTGAACGCACCAGGGAAGCGATTTGCCACGGTTTTGTTCAGCTCCTGCCAGAAGGACACTACGTCGTAGTTAATGTTGCCGCCGTCCCGGTTGGCTACCCACTGACCATCCTGGCGGCCATAATCCAGATACAACATGGAGCTGACGGCGTCGCACCGCAGGCCGTCGATGTGATACTGCTCCAGGAAGAATAAGGCGGAGCTGATAAGAAAGCCCCATACATCCGGGCTGGCGTAGTCGAACACCAGGGTACCCCATTCTTTATGCTCACCCATGCGGGGGTCGGCGTATTCATACAGCGCCGTCCCGTCAAAATGAGCTAGGCCATGCTCGTCCCGCGGAAAGTGGGCGGCGACCCAGTCGATAATTACGCCGATGCCCGCCCGGTGGAGGATGTCCACAAAGGCCATAAAATCCTGGGGCGTCCCATACCGGCTGGTGGGGGCAAAATAGCCCGTGGCCTGATAGCCCCAGCTACCCTCATAGGGGTATTCCGTCACCGGCAGGAGTTCCACATGGGTATAGCCCATCATCTGGCAGTAGGCTGCCAGGATGGGCGCTATACGCTGATAGTTTGGGAAGGTCTCGTTTTCATCTACCCGCCAGGAGCCAATATGCACCTCATAGATGTTCATGGGAGCCTTGCGGATGTCCGCCGTCTCCCGGTTTGACATCCATTCTCGGTCGTCCCATGGGAAAAGCGATAGATCCCAGACCTTTGACCCGGTGGCCGGGCCGGTCTCTGCATGGAAGGCAAAGGGGTCGGCCTTCAGAACGGTTTTTCCGTCCGCGCCAAGGACGGCATATTTATATATATCGCCGTTCTGCACGCCGGAGAGGACGGCGCACCATATGCCGTCCATGTCCCTGACCATGGGCGCGGCGGCGTTATCCCAGCCGTTGAAATCCCCGACGACGGAGACGGCTTTGGCGTTCGGCGCCCACACCCGGAATACCCGATCATCTCCCTGCGGATGACAGCCTAAGTATTCATAGGCTCTATAGGAATTGTCATTTAAAACACTCATGTCTATATAATAATACATTGCGGCGTGTTTTTCAATAATTGACAGGAAAAGAAAGTTGGGGTAATATTAAAATGTTCGGCATATTCGGCTGAAGTCACCGATTACACGGGAAAAATATCCGCGGCGGAAACCTCGTAGGCCGTGCGCTGGCAGCTTTGGCCGTCGATGACCTTGGTATAGGGCCGGCTTTGCAGCCGCCCCTGGACAGAAAGGCGCGTTCCTACGGCAGCCAGAGCCGTCTGCTGCGCCTGCTGCCCCCAGGCGATGACGGGAATGTAATCACTGCGGTGATACCTCCTCCCTACCGCCAGAATCACATCGCATATTTCCCGACCCAGGGGCGTTACCCGCAGGGTAGGCGTCTTGCAGACCGTTCCCAGAAGGAAAATGCGGTTTTCATCCTCTCCGTCAGCTGGCTCTATATCCCTGGCCAGAATGGTCAGCACCAGCCGATTGCCCAAGCCGCTTTTGTTGTTGAAGGAACGCAGCTCCCCTGTAATATGCAGCCGTTCAGCCTGAACCAGCGCTCTTTCCTGGAGCATGGACTGCCGCACCACAATGTTCAGTGTGTCCGCCGTGCCGCTGAGACGGCGTATCTCCAGGGGAAAGGTGAAAAACCGTATACCCCGGCTCTCGTGAGAATATTCCGGGTCAGCCAGCGCCCTGCCGCACAGCTCCGCCCGGTTGGTGATGTAAATCTCCTCCATTGCCGCACCTCACATGAATCGTTTCTGATAACCAAGTCTATGAAGCCGGCGGCGACGTATATGACAAAATCTCATGTCCTGAGACGACATGACGAAAATAGATTTATCCAGCACGATAGGAGGAATCATAACTTATGGATGTATACGAACTTTTGAAGCACTGCGACCATACCCTGCTTCGCCAGGATGCCAAAGGAGAAGAGATCATGACCCTTTGCGACGAGGGAATACGCTTTGGCGTGGCCAGCGTCTGCATCCCGCCCTGCCATGTGGCGGGGGCCAGCCGCTACGTGAAGGGCAAGCTGCCTATCTGTACGGTGGTGGGCTTTCCCAACGGCTACAGCACCTCGCGGGCCAAGGCGTTCGAGGCGCAGGAGGCCATTCAGAACGGAGCCAGCGAGATTGACATGGTGGCGAACCTTGCCATGATCAAGGACGCCTGCTGGGACGACGTGCTTCAGGACATTAAAACCGTCCGTGAATTTACAAAGGGGCATATTCTGAAGGTCATTATCGAAACCTGCCTTCTGACGGAGGATGAAAAACGCATTATGTGCGCCGTGGTGTCCGCCTCTGGGGCAGACTATATCAAAACCTCTACCGGCTTTTCTACCGGCGGAGCCACCCGCGAGGATGTGCAGCTTCTGCGCGCCTGCTGCGACAGCAGCGTGAAGGTGAAGGCGTCCGGCGGCATCGCCACCTTCCAGGATGCAGAGGACTTCATTTCCCTGGGGGCCGACCGTCTGGGTACCAGCCGTCTTGTGAAGTTGGCCATAGAGCTGGAACAGGGAACCACATCGTCATCCGCTGAGAAAAAAACTGCTGCGAATGAGTCTGGCCAGGGCGCAGCCGGGAACGCTTAATAAAAACCAATACAGACTATAGCGCAAGCACACCTGCCCATAAAGATTCAGCCGCATATGGGAATAGTCCCATATGTGCCAGCCCAAGAGCCTGTTAAACACCCCGCCGGAGACAAATTCCACCGCTGTCACCAGAACCGCACACCAGACATACCGAATCGGACGGGCCAGGTTCGGCTGGACTGCCACCAGATACATAAATGCGAAGCACACCCCGCCGGTCAGAATCATAGACCAGTGGGTGTGTCCCCGCCAAAGCATCTCAATGACGCCATATATTGCGCCGCCCACAGCCAGGGCAGTCAAAAGCTCTAATCCCATCATAGCAGGAGCATACCCATTTTTTGAAAAAATAGTCTTGACAAATAGGGGGTATCCTGTTAAAATATTTTTCGCATGAAAGCAGGACTGAGTGGTATCCGTCCTCGCCCGGCCACAAATATGTGCGCCGCGGCAGCAGACCATTTCCTTACCACATCGTGGGATTTAAAGGAAAATTGTGTTGTGCGCGGATACAGCTTCTGTATCCGCGTTTTTGTGTGCGAATAACAAACAGGGAGGTGCTCTGGCAATAGCGAACACGACTCATCCGTTGAACGAGAATATCCGAGAGCCGCAGGTTCGTCTTATCGGCGAGGATGGAGAGCAGCTTGGCATTATGTCCTCCAAGGAGGCATTAGAGATTGCTCAGGAGCGGGATCTTGATCTGGTCATGATTTCCCCGGTGGCAAAGCCCCCGGTGTGCAAGATCATGGACTACGGAAAATACCGCTTTGAACAGGCCAAGCGCGAAAAAGAGGCCAAGAAAAATCAACACGTCATTGAAGTCAAGGAGATACGGATGTCTCCCTCCATTGGTGAAAACGACTTTATGACGAAGCTTCGCAGTGGCCAGAGATTCCTGGCCGAGGGAAACCGCCTGAAGGTAACGGTGCGGTTCCGAGGCCGCGAGATGGCGCATACAGACCTGGGCAAGCAACTTTTGGAGCGGTATGCCAGGGAGTGTGCGGACATTGCCAAGGTGGACAAGGGCGCAAAGCTGGAAGGCCGTCTGATGACGGAGTTCCTGTCCCCCAAGGCCCAGACGCCTGCCAAAAAGCAGACGCCCAAGCAAGAAAAATCAAAGGAGAACGACAACGATGCCGAAACTTAAAACTCACAGCGCATCCAAGAAACGCTTTTCCCTGACCAAGAACGGCAAGGTCAAGCGGGCCCACGCCTATAAGAGCCATCTGCTCAACGGCCACGGCAAAACCACCAAGCGTAAGCGCGGCCTGCGCAAGGGCGCTTATGCCGACAGCACCAACGCCGCGACTGTCAAGCGCATGATCCCGTATAAATAAGGAGGGCAACAAAAGATGGCACGAGTAAAAGGCGCGATGATGACGCGCAAGAGAAGAAATAAGATTCTTGGCATGGCCAAGGGCTATTGGGGCAGCAAGTCCCGTCACTATAAGATGGCCAACCAGGCCGTCATGAAGAGCCTGCGTTATGCCTATATTGGCCGCAAGCAGCGCAAGCGCGATTTCCGCAAGCTGTGGATTACCCGTATCAGCGCCGCCTGCAAGCTCAACGGCATCAACTATTCCCGTTTCATGTACGGTCTGAAGCAGGCCGGTATCGAGATGAACCGCAAAATGCTTTCCGAGACCGCTATCAACGACCCCGCCGCCTTCACCGCCCTGGTGGAAAAGGCCAAGGCTGCTCTGTAAAAGCGCGGAACTAAATCTGGTTCGAAACCAAATCGGAGCTTATTTTTTCTAAACCAAGGAATAATAGAACGGAACCCCTGAATGCTTATGGCTTCAGGGGTTCCAGCGTTTTCAGTTCTCGTCAGTCCATCATGTTTCCGATGAACATAGCATCGCCAAATGAAAAGAATCTGTATCGCTTTTCCACCGCCTCCCGATAGGCTGCCAGGATATTTTCCCGCCCGGCCAGGGCGGAGACCAGCATCACAAGAGTGGAACCAGGAAGATGGAAGTTTGTGATCAGAGCGTCTATACACTTGAATTGATAGCCTGGATAGATGAATATATCTGTCCAGCGGCTGCCGGGCCGTATAGTACCGTCCGAATCGGCAAAGCTTTCCAGCGTCCGGCAGGAGGTAGTACCGACGGCGATGATACGGCCTCCCTGGCGGCGGGTGCGGTTGATGATATCCGCCGTTTCCGGGCCGACGGTGCAAAGCTCGGAGTGCATCTCATGCTCCTCTACATTTTCCACCTTCACAGGGCGGAATGTACCGAGGCCCACATGGAGGGTAACAAAGCACTCCTGCACCCCCATGGCCCGTATTTTTTCCAGCAGCTCCTGGGTGAAATGCAGGCCCGCCGTGGGTGCTGCGGCGCTGCCCGGCTCGCGGGAATAGACGGTCTGATACCGCTCCGGGTCGTCAAGCTGGGCCTTAATATAGGGCGGCAGCGGCATCTGACCCAGACGATCCAGAATCTCCAGAAAAATGCCCTGATAGGAAAACCGAATCACCCGGTTACCCCCCTCGGCCACGGATTCCACAACGCCGGTCAGCTCCCCGTCCCCAAAGGTCACGGCGGTGCCGGGGCGCATTTTTTTGCCCGGACGGGTCAGACACTCCCAGCAGTTCTCCCCCAAATCGCGCAGCAATAGCACCTCCACCGCCCCTCCTGTGGGACGTGTACCAAAAAGCCGGGCGGGAATAACGCGGGAATCGTTCATCACCAGGCAGTCACCAGGGCGGAGATAGTCCGGCAGGTCATAGAAATGGCGGTGTTCAATTGCGCCGGTGTCCTTATCCAGCACCAGAAGACGGGAGCCGTCCCGCCGCTCCAGCGGCGTTTGCGCAATCAGCTCCTCCGGCAAGTCATACATAAAATCCGATGTTTTCAAATCAATACGCTCCGTATTGCAGATTTGTACCCGTGTAATAAAAGCCCAAAATGTCCTGATAATCCTTGCCATAATACTGGGCCATGGCATAGGCGCCCCACTGGCTCATGCCCACGTTATGGCCGTAGCCATAACGGGTGCAGGTAAAGCTGTCCGTACCGGCGTCATAGGTGACGCTGTATCGGTAGGAATAGGCCGTAAAGCCAAAGGCGCTGAGAAAATCCCATCGGTCGAAGGACGAGCTTTGGGAGATGGTGGCAGTATTGCCGTTCACATCCTTAACGGTAATGCTCTCCACATTGCCCGTGGCCGAATAGGTGTTTACCGTAATGCCGTCGGCGGCAATGGTGCCAAGGCCCAGTTTGGAAGCCAGAGAGGACATGGCGGATCCCGTTCTGGACACGGTAATAGTATAGGAATAATTTGAAATCAGGCTCTTGGCCGCCGCCTCATAGGGATCCTGCTTGCCGGTGAGATAGGCGACGGTGCCGCCCCACACATGGGCCGCGTCCTCCGTGGCCCCTCCGTCGGAGGAGAAAAAGGCGCAGGAGCAGATAGCTCCGTTATAGGTCAGATATACGCCCTTCGTGGCGTCCGTCGCCGCATCGGTAGCGGAAAAATAGCTTTCCGAATAAGTGATGGCCCGGCCCCGATACAGAGCGCTGCCATAGTCGCATATCACATCGAAGCCGTATTGGGAATAGGCCGACCAGTCGCAGGTCATCACCATGCTGCGTACAGCCACAGCCATGGCCTTCAGCGTCTCGCTGGGCCAGGTGTTGGAGACCTCATAGGGTATTACGCCCTTCACATAGTCCTCTACGTCCACATAGTTTATCAGGGTGATTTTACCGCTGCTGTAGTAGGCCTGGCGGAACTCAAAAGCGCCGTAATAGCGGTATTCGCTGTTCACGCAGGTGACAGTGCTGGTGTCCGCAGGCCGGATAGCAAAGGTGTCGGAGAAGGTATAGCTGTTTCCGCTGCCATCCTTCAGGGTAAAAGTGCTGCCGTCCGTAGTCACGGTGACGGTGCTGCTGTTAATGGTTCCGCTTTGCGTATAGGTTCGGTTGGACATCGTCCCGTATGTAAAGCCGCCGCTGTTTTGCAGGGTGACGGTGGAGGCGCTGGTGTCATAATATTTTGTGCTGACGAAAAGCCCCACCCGAATCATTTGGGCCGGAACGGACACAGTGCTGCTCAGGAAGGTAGCCGGCGTGTCCGTCACGCTATCCGGCGAGGTGGTAGCAGCGGGTGTAGTGGTTTCCGAATCCGAAGAGGTGGCGCTCTGAGTGCTGCCCGCCGCCTCCGCCAGACGCTGGAAAATGGCCGCCGCCTCCGCCCTGGAAGCCGCATCCTGGGGACTGAAGCTGCCGCTGGTGCGGCCCTGGATGATGCCGTACTGCTGCATGGCGTATACGTCCGAATAAGCCCAGGAGCTGATGGAGCCGTCATCCGTGAAGGTCGTCGTATCCGACGATTTTTCCAGAGACAGGCCGAAGGCTTCGATATAGCGGTTCAGCATGGCGCACATCTGCTCGCGGGTAATGAGGTTGCTTGGCGCAAAAATGTCCGAGGATCCAAGGCCGGTGACAATGCCCTTTTCATAGGCCCAGACGGCGTAGCCCGCATAATATTGGCTGTAGTCCACGTCGGAAAAAACGTGATAGCTGGACTGGATATAGTCGCTACTGACATAGCCGGTATAGGTGCCTGTGGAAACCTGATACCAGTCCCCTGACTGTCCCACAATGGTAACGGTTGCTCCCTTGCTCAGCGTGGTGACGGCGCTGTATGACGTTCCCGGCCCGCTGCGGAGATTCACCCCGGAGCCGGTTATGGTAGCAGCGCACCATGCGTCTGCGTTCACCCCGGCATAGCGGCCCAAAACCGTGATGAACATGGCCCTGGTCATGCTGCCGCCGGGCGTGAAGGTGGAGCTTGTGGTGCCTTGAAAAAGCCCCTTTTCCGTAACATAGGACACAGCGTCATAGTACCAGGCAGAGCTGGATACGTCGGAAAAATCGCTGACCGACGCCGCCATGGCCGGAACCAGTAGTCCCATTCCCATGGCAAACGCCAGCAAAATTCCCAAAACACTCAATAAGATATGCTCTCGCCCCTCCGTCATAGGTGTTCCTCCGTCTCTATCTGGATGTTTTGGTGGTCAAAAGTTTCTTCGCTTATTATAATGCCGGACGGAAATTATGTCAATCCAGAGAAAAAGACGGCGCGTACACAAAAAAACTCTTGCATCCAGGGGCTAAACGTGGTAAGATACACCACGCACGGACAAATGACTTTTGTGCAAGGACATCTCACAATCTTAGCGCAAGGGCATAGACTATATCAGGAGGTCAAGGAAATGAACAAACTCAAAGTGGGCGTCATCGGCGGAACAGGCATGGTAGGACAGCGATTCGTATCGTTGCTGGCAGAGCATCCCTGGTTTGAGCTGACCGTTATCGCCGCCAGCAGCCGCAGCGCCGGAAAGACCTATGAGGAAGCCGCCGGGAGCCGCTGGGCACTGGAGGTACCCATGTCGGAGAAAGCCAAGGGCATTGTGGTGCAGAGCGCCACCGACGATAAGGAAGCGATCGCATCCCAGGTGGATTTCGTCTTTTCCGCCGTGGATATGCAGAAGGACGAGATAAAAGCGCTGGAGGAAGCATATGCAAAGCTGGAATGTCCCGTGGTTTCCAACAACAGCGCCCACCGCTGGACGCCGGACGTGCCTATGGTGGTGCCTGAAATCAACCCCTGTCATCTGGAGATTATTCCCGCCCAGCGCAAGCGTCTGGGAACGAAGCGGGGCTTCATTGCCGTAAAATCCAACTGCAGCCTGCAAAGCTACGTTCCGGCCCTCCACCCTCTGAAGGACGAATTTGGCCTGACGGAGGCGCTGGTCTGCACCTATCAGGCAATTTCCGGCGCGGGCAAGACCTTTGAGACCTGGCCGGAGATGGTGGACAACGTCATCCCCTATATCGGCGGCGAGGAGGAGAAATCCGAGCAGGAGCCGATGAAGCTGTGGGGCCGCATTGAAAACGGTGAAATCGTGAACGCGGACGGCCCCTCCATCACGGCTCAATGCCTTCGCGTGCCGTGCAGCAACGGCCACATGGCGGCTGTGTTCGCCCGCTTTGCCAAAAAGCCCTCCAGGGAGGAGATCCTGGCCCGCTGGGCCGCCTATCAGGGCAAGCCCCAGGAGCTTGGCCTGCCCTCCGCGCCGAAGCAGTTTCTGCATTACTTTGAGGAGAACAACCGGCCCCAGACTAAACTCGACCGCAATCTGGAGGGCGGCATGGCCGTCAGCATTGGCCGCCTGCGCCCGGACACCCAGTATGACTATAAATTCGTCTGCCTGAGCCACAACACCCTGCGGGGCGCGGCAGGCGGCGCGGTTCTGCTGGCCGAGCTGCTCTGCGCGGAAGGATGGCTAGACCGCTGACCTCCTACTGATCATATTCAATCACAAAAGATGCCGTGGGCTGAACGCCTGCGGCATTTTCTATTTCTTATTAGGAGGATTATTTTGAAAACACCCCTGTTTACCGGCTCCGGCACTGCTCTTGTCACGCCCATGGACGGCGGCGAGATATACCTCCCCGCCCTGGCCCATCTTATCGAACTGCAACACGCCGGAGGCACGGACGCCTTAATCATATGCGGCACCACCGGTGAGGGGGCCACTCTCTCGCCCCAGGAGCATGAGGAGCTGTATCGCTTCGCTGTGCGGCACAGCGGTGGGCGCATGAAAATCATCGCAGGCATCGGCTCCAACGACACCGCCGCAGCCCTGGAACTCGCGCATATGGCGGAGGAGGCGGGAGCCGACGGTCTTCTGATGGTCACGCCTTACTACAACAAAACCACCCAGGCCGGCCTCGTGCGTCACTTTACCTATGTGGCCGACCGATCGGCGCTGCCGGTCATCGTCTATAACGTTCCCACCCGCACCGGGATAGGCATCGCGCCGGAGACCTATGCCATTCTGGCGGAGCATCCGAATATAAACGGCGTCAAAGAGGCGTCTGGCAACATCGGTGAATTTGCCCGGACAAAGGCCCTTTGCGGCGATAAACTGACCTTTTGGAGCGGCAACGACAGCGACACGGTGGCCATGATGGCCCTGGGAGCCAAGGGCGTGGTCTCCGTGGCATCGAATCTGGTACCGGAGGTCGTCTCCCGCCTGTGCCGCCTGTGTCTTGCCGGGGATTATCAGGCCGCCGCCGCGCTGAACGAGGAATACATGGATCTGTTCGCCGACCTGTTCTGGGAGGTAAATCCCATTCCCGTCAAGACCGCTCTGGCCTGTCTGGGCCGCTGCAAGGCGGATATGCGCCTTCCTCTTGTCCCCATGGGCGAAGCCAACAGCACAAGGCTGCGTGCCTGTCTTGCCTGTCACGGGCTAATTGCGGTATAACTCGCCCCGTAATCAAATGGGGGATTTTTCTGCAGACGGCCCGTTCTGTTAAGATGAAGCGCTCCTTAAATAGGTCTTGAAAAATACTTCCCGCGCGATTATAATGTTGGTAAATTTTACAGAAAGAACAGCGGCCAGCAGGAGAAAATGCGCTTTCCCTGCGGCGCCGAAGGAGGGGCGATGGAAGCCATACGGTCCCGGCAGAATGAGCTGATAAAACGCTTTATCTCCCTCGGCTCCGACGGCAAAGCCCGTCTGGAGTCGAGGGAATACCTATGTGCAGGCGAGACCATGCTTCAGGAAGCTCTGGCCTTCGGAGCGGAAATCACCTGCGTGCTGGCGCTGGAGGAGCTTCCCGGTCTGCCCTGCCGAACTGTGACGCCAGAGCTTTTAAAGGCTGTCTCTCCCCTGCAAAACAGCGCCGGGCCGGTATTTTCCGTGCGTATGCAGCCCTCTCCCCCGCCGGATACGCTGCGGCGGGTCATGGTGCTGGAAAACGTCCAGGATCCTGGAAATGTGGGGACTGTACTTCGGACGGCGGACGCCTTTGGAATCGACCTGGTGGCGCTGTGCGGATCCTGTGCCGACCCATATAATCCCAAAACCGTTCGGGCCACTATGGGTGCCATATTCCGCCAGCCGGTAGTTAAAACTTCAGTTTCCCACCTGGAAGATCTGTTGGGCGATTTGCCGTTGTATGGGGCGGCCTTATCCCCGGAGGCAGTAGACATTCGGCAGCTTCCCCCTGCCCCGCTGGCCGTAGCGGTTGGGAACGAGGGAAAGGGACTGTCATCAGAGCTTCTGGCTCTGTGCCGGGGACAAACGGTTATACCAATGCGCCCCAGCGCTGAATCGCTGAACGCGGCGGTGGCCGCCTCGATAGCAATGTGGGAGATGACACACTCATGGCTAGACTGAAATATTGGGTATGGCTGTCCTGCATAAATGGCGTGCGGCCCCTGGTAAAATATCAACTGGTACAGACTATGGGCGGGCCGGACAAGCTGTTTTTTGCCACGAAGGAGGAAATGCAGGCCGTCTGCGGACTGATTCGTCCCTCTGAAGCGGAGCGGCTGGCGGACAAAAGTCTGGAAAACGCCTCCCAGGCCATAGGCCGGTGCGGAGAGAAAAACATCTCTATCCTGACCCTTCAGGATGCGGATTACCCCGACCGGCTCCGGCAGATAGCCGATCCGCCGGTGGCGCTGTATGTCATCGGGCAAATGCCCGCCGTAGACGAGCTACCCCTGATCGCCATCGTGGGAACACGAAAGGCCACGGCCTACGGCATACGCATGGCGACGAAAATGGGCCGGGAGATCGCCTCCGGGGGCGGCGTCATTGTTTCCGGCCTTGCTCTCGGCTGTGACGGCGCGGCCATCCAGGGCGCGCTGGAGGCAGGCGGTTCGCCGGTAGGCGTTTTGGGAACGGCGGTAGATCAGGTTTATCCCCGGCAGAATAAATGGCTTTTCGATGAGCTGCGCACGCGGGGCGCTCTAATAAGCGAGTATCCGCCGGGAATGAGAACCTATCCGGCGGATTTTGTGGCGCGAAACCGCATTATAACTGGTTTGAGCCTGGGCGTTGTAGTGGTGGAGGCTCCCGTCCACAGCGGCACCCGCACCACCGTGCAGCACGCACTGGATCAGAACCGGGATCTGTTTGCCGTTCCCGGCAACGCGGATGCAGCGTTATGCGCCGGATGCAACGACCTCTTGGCCCAGGGTGCGGCAGTCGCCACCTGCGGCGCAGACGTTTTGGCAGCTTATGAGGGCCGAAGAGATCTGTTTTCCCAGGCCGTTTCCCCCATACCTATTAAAAAAGAGATTGACAAGCCGGAGGACATAGTTTATATTGACCTCACGGACGAAATGGAAATGCTGCCTGCAGCCCAGCGGGATATAATCACGGCAATGACCCGCCCCGATATGCACGCCGACGAGATTATTCAGGCTACAAGTCTGCCTGCGCCAGAGGCGCTGGCAGCTCTGACTATGCTGGAGATTACAGGTTTTATCGTCCGCAGCACCGGCAAGCGCTATACTCGCAAGGATATGACGGGCCGGAAATGACAAGCAATATTGAGTGAGGAACCAGGAATATGGCAAAAACGAAAACCGATCTCGTTATCGTGGAATCTCCGGCAAAGGCGAGAACGATTGAAAAATATTTAGGAACCGGCTATAAAGTAGTGGCCTCCATGGGCCATCTTCGCGATTTGCCCAAAAGCACCCTTGGTGTGGATGTGGAACACGATTTTCAGCCGGACTACCGGCCTGTGAAGGGCCGGGAGGACGTGATAGAGGATCTGCAGTCCCGCTCCAAAAAGGCACAGACTGTGTATCTTGCAACAGACCCTGACCGGGAGGGAGAGGCGATCTCCTGGCATTTAAAGGAGCTTTTGGATCTGCCGGACGACAAGGCCCGCCGGGTCACGTTTAACGAGATAACAAAAAACGTGGTGCGGGAGGGTATTGCAAATCCCAGAGACATCGACCAGGATCTGGTGGACGCACAGCAGGCCCGGCGCATTTTAGACCGGCTGGTGGGCTATAAGCTCAGCCCTCTGCTGTGGCGGAAGGTTCGCAAGGGTCTTTCCGCCGGGCGGGTTCAGTCTGTGGCCACGCGCATGGTGCTGGATCGGGAGCGGGAAATACGGGATTTCAAGCCGGTGGAATACTGGTATATTTTTGCACAGCTCGCCACGGATAAGGGCGAGGCGTTCCGCGCCCAGTTCCACGGCACGGAAAAAAAGAAAATGGAGCTTCACAGCGAAGCGGAGGCGGAAGCTGTCGTTAAGGCGGTAGAGGGTAAGCCCTTCACAGTCGTCAATGTGAAGCACGGGAAAAAGCAGCGCAGCCCCGCTCCCCCATTCATCACCTCCACGCTCCAACAGGAGGCCTCCCGCCGCCTTGGAATGACCCCCCGCCGCACTATGAGCATTGCCCAGCAGCTCTATGAGGGCGTGGACATTGAGGGAGAAGGCACTGTTGGCCTTATCACCTATATGCGTACTGACTCCCTGCGCCTTTCCGAGGACGCTCTTTCCGCAGCGGCGGACTTTATCCGTAGCCGTTATGGAGAGGAATATTATTATGGCAAGCCACGGCATTACAAAACCGGCAGCAACGCCCAGGATGCCCATGAGGCCATTCGGCCCAGTATTCCCAGTCTCTCCCCGGATCGAGTTCGGAGCAGTCTGACCGGCGACCAGTATCGGCTGTATCGCCTGATATGGGGGCGCTTTACCGCCTGTCAGATGGCGAACGCCGTCTATGACAACATCTCCGTGGACACCGCCTGCGAGGGCTATGTGTTCCGCGCCTCCTATTCCCGGCTCTCCTTCCCTGGCTACACCGCCGTTTATGAAGAAAACAAGGATGAGGAAGAGACGGAAGCAGCCGGGAAAAAACCTCTCCCCAACCTGGAGGAGGGACAGGCCGTAACACCCGCCAAGCTGGAAAAAGAGCAGCACTTCACAAATCCCCCTCCTCGCTACACGGAGGCCACCCTGATTCGCGCCATGGAGGAAAAGGGCATTGGCCGCCCCAGCACCTATGCCCCCACCATTTCCACCATTACCGCCAGGGAATATGTGGTCAAGGAGGGTAAGTACCTCCGGCCCACGCCCCTTGGAGAGACTGTTACCCAGCTTATGGAGGAACGCTTCCCGGACGTGGTGGACGTGCAGTTCACCGCCCGGATGGAGGAATCTCTGGATAAGGTTGAGGACGGCAAGGAGGACTGGAAGCAGGTTCTTCACGAGTTTTACGATGGCTTCTCCCAGGAGCTGGAAAATGCGGAGGTCGCCCTGGAGGGCGTTCATCTCAAGGTGCCGGACGAGGTATCCTCGGAGGTCTGCCCTAAATGCGGCAAGAACCTTGTGTATAAAAAAAGCCGGTTTGGCCGGTTTCTGGCCTGTCCGGGTTATCCCGACTGCAGCTTTACCATGCCTGTAGTGGTGGAAATGCCGGGAAAATGCCCCAGGTGCGGCTCCCGCATCCTGAAGCGCACGTCCAAAAAAGGCTATCCCTATTACGCCTGCGAAAAGGGCGCGGCCTGCGGCTTTATGACCTGGGACGTTCCCACAGCGGATGAATGTCCCTCCTGCGGCAAAACCATGTTCAAGCTCTCCGGCAAAGGCCAGCGCAAGCCCTTCTGCATTAACGAGGAATGTGAAAACTTCCTGCCTGAGGAAAAGCGCGGCTATCGCTATCGGGCCAAAAAGACCGCTGAGACCGCCGGAGAAAACGCGGAGGGAAGCGAGACGGCGGCTGTGGAGGAGGAAAAGCCGGATAAAAAGGCAGGTTCCGCGAAAAAATCCACGGCGAAGACAGCCACGGCCAAAAAAACTACAACCGGCAAAACCGGCACCACAAAAAAGACCGCCTCCAAACCAACTGCCGCGAAGAAAACCGCCGCTTCTAAGACCAGGACGGCAAAAACTGCAAAGACAGCAAAAACGGAGGAGGCAGGCTGATGGAACCAGTCTCTGTTATCGGGGCGGGTCTGGCCGGATGCGAGGCAGCCTGGCAGCTTGCGGTGCGGGGCGTTCCTGTGCGGCTGTATGAGATGAAGCCGGAAAGGATGTCCCCCGCCCACACCTCTCCGCTGTTCGCGGAGCTTGTCTGTTCCAACTCCCTGCGGGGGGACGACCTCTCCAATGCCGTAGGTCTTTTGAAGGAGGAGCTGCGCCGCATGGGAAGCCTTATCATGCTTTCAGCCGAGCAGCATCGGGTTCCCGCCGGCGGGGCGCTGGCAGTAGACAGGACGGCCTTCGCCCAGACGATTACGGACATGATCCGCAGTAATCCAAACATCCAGGTAATCGAGGGGGAACGGACAGATTTTCCGGTGGGAGAGTGCATCGTCGCCACAGGGCCGCTGACCAGCAACGGACTTATCCCCGCCATTGGGGAGAAATGCGGGAGCAAGGATTTTCTCCATTTTTATGACGCCGCCGCGCCGCTGATCGCGGCGGAGAGCATCGACATGAAAAAAGCCTGGTTCGGCTCCCGTTATGGCAAAGGAACAGCGGACTATATCAACTGCCCCATGAACAAAGAGGAATACATCGCCTTCACGGAGGCCCTTGCTTCCGCCAAACAGGCGGAGGTTCACGGCTTTGAGGACGGAGGCGTGTTCGAGGGCTGTATGCCGGTGGAGGTCATGGCCCGCCGGGGTCAGGATACCCTGCGCTATGGGCCGCTGAAGCCTGTGGGCCTGCGCCACCCGGAGACGGGAGAGAGCTTTTACGCCGTGGTTCAGCTCCGGCGTGACAACCAGGAGGGAACGGTGTATAATCTGGTTGGGTTTCAGACTCACCTGACCTTCCCGGAGCAGCGGCGAGTTTTTGGCATGATTCCCGCCCTGGCGGAAGCGGAGTATCTGCGATACGGCAAAATGCACCGCAATACCTTTTTGAATTCCCCCGCCCTGTTGGACAGGTATTATCGCCTGCGCAGCGAGCCTCGGCTGTCCTTTGCCGGTCAGATAACAGGAGTGGAGGGCTATGTGGAATCCTGTGCCTCCGGCCTTCTGGTCGGAATCGAGACGGCGCGCCGGTTAACGGGCCTGGAGCCTCTGGACTTGCCCCGAACCACGGCCACCGGCGCACTGGCGCTGTATGTCTCCGGCGGCGGAGCAAGCGGTGATTTTCAGCCAATGAACATAAACTTTGGCATCATCGAGCCGTATGGCGAACGCATCCGCGGCAAGCGGGAGCGAAATTTGAAAATAGCAGAGCGAGCTCTGGCCGCGTTGGATGAGCGTATAGGGCGTGCGGATTTTAAGGCGTAACGCCCGAAGAAGGAGGGACACAAAGGATGAAGATAATACTGGACGCCATGGGCGGGGACAATGCACCCGCTTCCGTGGCAGAGGGCGCAGTTCGTGCCTGCGAAGAGCTGGGCGTAGACGTGGTTCTGGTTGGCCGGGAAGCGGAGATCAACCAATGTCTCGCAAACCTCGGCATCAACAGCAACGAGCATATTCAGGTGGTGAACGCCACCGAAGTGGTCACAATGGAGGACGACCCCAGCATGGCCACCCGCCGGAAAAAGGATTCCTCCATGACCGTGGCCTTGACCATGCTGAAAAACGGCGAGGGGGATGCGGTGGTATCCGCCGGAAGCACCGGCGCGTTGCTGACCGGAGCCACCTTGATTGTCAAGCGCATCCGGGGCATCCGCCGGGCGGCTATGGGGCCCGTCCTGCCAAACGGCGGCAAGGGCGTGCTGCTGATGGACTGCGGCGCCAATGTGGACTGTACGCCGGAATATCTGCTGCAGTTCGCTTATATGGGTTCCTTTTATGCTGAGCGGATCATGGGCTGCAAAAATCCCCGTGTGGCCCTTTTAAACGTTGGCACGGAGGACACGAAGGGCGGTGCGCTGCAAAAGGAGAGCTTTGCCCTTCTGCGCGAGGCTGCGGATGCTGGACGAATCAATTTCATCGGGAACGCCGAAGGCAGCGACCTGATGACAGGCCGTGTGGACGTGATGGTGACAGACGGCTTTTCCGGCAACATCATGCTGAAAACCGTAGAGGGTGCGGCAAAATTTATGTTCAGTCAACTCAAGGACGTGCTATATGCCAGCACAAAAAACAAGCTGGCAGCCCTGGCAATCAAAAAGGATCTTTCCGGCATGAAAGCCATGCTTGATCCCTCCGAGGTAGGCGGGACGGCCATGCTTGGCATTTCCAAGCCGGTGATCAAAGCGCATGGAAGCTCAGACGGACGAGCCATATTCAACGCCATCCGGCAGGCGAAAGCCTGCGCAGAGGCTGATGTGGCCGGTGCCATCGCAGCTAACATAGAATATATGAAAATCGAAAAGGAGACCTAAAACCCATGGTGTATGAAAAAATCGTGAGCATGATCTGCGAACAGTTCGGCATGGAGCCGGAGGAGCTGAGCGAAAGCTCCACCTTCACGGAGGATCTTGGCATAGATTCCGTGGACGTGGTAGAGCTGGTGGTAGAGCTGGAGGCCGAGTTCGGTATGTCCGAGATCCCGGAGGAGGATCTGAAGAAAATGCGCACCATCGGCGATCTGGCCGAGTACGTACGCACTCACGCGGACATCTGATGGACAAGCTGGAGCAGCGGCTTGGCTATAGCTTCGCAACCCATGTCTATCTGGAAACAGCGCTGACCCACAGCTCCTACGCCAATGAGCAGGGACACCAGCACAGCAATGAACGCCTGGAATTTCTGGGGGATTCTGTGCTGGGTTTTTGCGTGGCCAAATCGCTGTGGCAAATGTATCCCGATATGCCGGAGGGCGGGCTGACCCGTCTGCGGGCAGAGCTGGTATGTGAGACAAGCCTGCATCAGGTAGCTCTGTCCCTGAATCTGGGGCAGTATATCCGCCTGGGCAAAAATGAGGAATGTAACGGCGGACGGGATCGCACTTCCATCCTGGCCGACTGCGTGGAAGCCATTATCGCTGCCATGTACCTGGACGGAGGGCTGGCCCCGGTGGAGGCGTTTATTGAGGAATACATCCTCAAGGATCTGCGGGCCGGACACCGCCCTGTCCGAACGGATTATAAAACCCAGCTTCAGGAGCTTATGCAGCGGGCGGGAGGGGCCTCCCCCGTCTATGCGATCGTGGCGGAGAGCGGCCCGGATCACAACAAGAGCTTTACCGCCAGCGTTACTCTCCACGACGGCTCCCAGGCTCTGGGAGAGGGAAAAAGCAAAAAAGAGGCGGAGCAGATGGCCGCCAAGGCAGCTCTGCAAACGCTGGCAGACTGATGGCAAGAAGAAGCATTATTCCCCTGTTTGTCCCTCATCTGGGCTGCCCAAACGACTGCGTCTTTTGCGACCAAAAGCGCATTTCCGGCAGCCCTTTGCCCGTTTGCGGGGCGGATGTAACACGCACCCTGAAAGCGGCCAAAGCGCGGGGACAGCAGCGCGTGGAGCTGGCCTTTTACGGCGGAAGCTTCACCGCAGTTGACCGGGAAACGCAGCGGGAGCTGCTGTCTGCCGCCGCTCCCTATCGGGCGGACGGAACGGTACAGACCATACACCTCTCCACCAGGCCGGATGCCATAGACCAGGACATTCTTGAATTTTTAAAATTCTGGGGTGTGCAAACTGTGGAGCTGGGAGCGCAGTCCATGGACGACCAGGTGCTTCTAGCAAGCGGACGCGGCCATACGGCGGCGGAAACCGTTCAGGCTGCCGGGCTTGTCAAGGCGGCGGGCCTGAACCTGATTTTGCAGATGATGACCGGGCTGCCAGGCTCCAGCCGGGCATCAGACGTCCAGACCGCCAGGGACATCATTGCCCTGAGGCCGGACGGCGTGCGGATATACCCCACTGTCATCGTAAAAGGTACGGCGCTGGAAGCCATGTGGCGGGCGGGGCTGTATCAGGAGCATACGGTGGAAGCGGCAGTAGCTGTCTGCGCCGATATTCTGCCCCTGTTCCAGACCGCGAATATCCCCGTTATTCGCATGGGCTTAAACCCCACGGAGGAGCTTTCTCATGGCGGCGCCGTGGGCGGAGCCTATCATCCGGCTCTGGGAGAGCTGGTGCGTTCCGAGGTGCTGCGGCGCCGCGCGGAGGCGCTGCTGCTGGGCGTTCCTGCCGGAGCCGCCGTTACCCTGGGTGTGGAGCCGAGGGCCGTATCCGCCATGATTGGCCAGCACCGCTGCAACATTACATCTCTCTGCTCCGCGCTGAATCTTGCGGATCTGTCCGTTCGCTCGGTGGAGGGAATTGGTGATGAAATTATCATTGTTGACGTAAGAGCATAAACAGGGTATACTACATTTTGTGTGCGTTTGCTAGCAATACTACCAACAGAGGTGTAAGATTTGTATTTAAAGGCTCTTGAAATACAGGGCTTCAAGTCCTTCCCGGATAAAACCACCCTTGTTTTCGACAGGGATGTCACTATGATCGTGGGGCCGAACGGGTCGGGCAAGTCCAATATATCCGACGCGGTTCTCTGGGTCATGGGCGAGCAGCGTACCCGCACCCTGCGGGGCGGTAAGATGGAGGATGTCATCTTCGGCGGAACGGAAAAGCGGGGTAAGCTGGGCTTTGCCCAGGTGACGCTGGTGCTGGATAACACCGCCCATATTTTTCCCGTGGACAGCGACGAGCTGTCCATCTCCCGCCGGTATTACCGAAGCGGAGACAGCGAATACTACATAAATCGGGAGTCCGTTCGTCTTCGGGATGTAAACGAGCTTCTGATGGACACGGGCCTTGGCCGGGACGGATACTCTATCATCGGCCAGGGCCGTATCAGTGAGATTGTCTCCGCTAAAAGCACCGACCGCAGGGAGCTTTTCGAGCAGGCCGCCGGAATTTCCCGCTATCGCTTCCGCAAGGAGGAGGCGGAACGGAAGCTGGCCGCTACAGACGAGACCCTTCTCAGAGTCGGAGACAAAATAGACGAGCTGGAGCTTCAGCTCACGCCCCTGCGCAAGCAGGCGGAAGTGGCAAAAAAATACCTTCTTCTCCGGGAAGAGCTTCGCACGCTGGAGGTTTCCGCCTGGATGGAGACGCTGGACAAGCTGGCCGGACAGACCAAGGCTATCAAGGAAAGCTACGCCCAGGCTCAAACTGATTTGGAAAAGGCCCGTGCGCAGGTAACAGAAAATTACCGCTACACGGAGTCCATTTCCGAACGTATGCGGGAAAAGGATCTGGAGACCGAAACCCTTCGGGAGCGGCTTGCGGCAGCGGAGAGCGATATTGCGGAAAACCGCAGCGCCGGGGCCGTGCTGGAGACAGACCAAAAAAACAATCAGGCCAGCATACGCCGTCTGGAAGATGATATGAGCCAGGATGCCGGTCGGGTTCAGGCTCTGGATGAACAGATAGAGTCCCTGCGCCGCCGGGTGGAGGAGCTTTCAGAGGCAGGACGGACGCTGGCGGAAAAGATCGGCCAGCTATCCAATATCGTGAACGGTCACAGAATGAAGATGTCTGGCCGGGAGAGTAGGGTTTCCTCCCTGCGTGAAGAGCTTACCAGGCTGACTGTGGACGGACGCAGCATGGACGGGCGCATCGCCATGCTGACAGAAATGGAAAAGGACTACGAGGGCTTCAACCGGGCAGTCAAAACCGTTATGCGGGAGAAGGAGCGAGGTTCCCTGCGGGGCATCCACGGCCCGGTGGCAAATCTTGTCCGCACAGAGGATCGCTTTGCCCTGGCTATAGAGACGGCCCTGGGGGCAGCGGCCCAGAATATTATTGTGGACACGCCGGAAGATGGACGGGCCGCCATCGAGTTTTTGAAGCGCCGGGACGGAGGCCGGGCCACCTTCCTGCCTATCAGCGACATTCGGGGCCGTACTCTTGATCGTCTCCCGGTGGGAGAGAAAGGGTATCTGGGTCTGGCTGTCGATTTGGTGGAATTTGACGAGGCCTATCGGCAGATATTCTCTTCCCTGCTGGGCCGCACCATAATCGCGGAAACCCTTTCCGACGCTATCGCCATTGCCCGCAGGCATCAGAATCAGCTTCGCATCGTCTCCCTGGACGGGCAGATGATAAACGCCGGCGGCTCCATGACCGGCGGCAGCGCGGCCAAGGGTACAGGCGTTATTTCCCGTGCCAACGAGCTGAAGCGTCTGGCGGAGGAACGGCAGGTTCTTGCCGCCCGCCAGAAGGAGAAGGCGGCGTCGCTGGAGCAGGCAGAGCGGGAGTTTGCCGCCGCCCGATACGACATGGACGTGGCAAGCCAGGAGCTGTCCCAGGCCCAGCGAGAGGAAGCCACCCTTCAGGCGGAACGGGAAGCCAAGGAGGCCAGCGCCGCCCAACTTGAAAATGTGAAGGATGCCATGGCTGCCGGTGACAGTCAACGCCATGCTTTGATGGAGGAATACCGTCGGCGGGACGAGCAAATCAGCGCCGATTTGGATACTAACGCTGAAAAGGGCCGGCGTCTGGCAGAACGGGCGGAATCCATTCGAAGTGAGATACAGGCCGTAACGGCCCAGAAGCTGGAGTTGGAGGCCAAGCGAACCCAGGCAGACAGAGACGCCCAGCGGCAAAACGAGGCGCTTTTGGATCAGGAGCGGCTGGTCGCCTCCATTGAGCGGCAGACCATGGCCGCCGAGATGGAGGAAAAGCAACTTGTGGACAAGCTGTGGGACAGCTATGAGCTGAGCCGCACGGCGGCCCAGGCACAGCGTCAGCCCATCGAGAGCCTTACCGCCGCCAACCGGCGTATCGCCGAGCTGCGCCGCAAAATTCGGGAGCTTGGCACGCCGAACCTGGGAGCCATCGAAGAAAGCGAGCGGGTCGGTCAGCGATACGATTTCCTCACAGAGCAGCGGGACGACATCGCCAAGGCCAAAAACGAGCTTTTGGACATCATCAGAGATATTACCAGCCAGATGGAGGATATTTTCCGCCGGGAGTTTCAGGCCATCAACGAGAGCTTCCAAACCACGTTTTTGGAGCTGTTCGGCGGCGGCAAGGCGTCTCTTCGCCTGGAGGATGAGGACGACGTTCTCAACTGCGGCATTGAAATCAAGGTTCAGCCGCCCGGCAAGGCTGTGTCCAATATAAGCCTTCTGTCCGGCGGAGAAAAATCCTTTGTGGCTATCGCCCTGTATTTTTCCATCTTGAAGCTGAAGCCCACGCCCTTCTGCGTTATGGACGAGATCGAGGCGGCGCTGGACGAGGAAAACGTTATCCGCTTTGCCAGTTACCTTCACCGGCTGAATAAGACGCAGTTTATCGTCATCACCCACCGCCGGGGTACCATGGAGCAGGCGGACGTGCTGTTTGGCGTGACGATGCAGGAAAAGGGCGTCAGCCGGGTCATAGAGCTTGACCTGGCAGAAGCGCAGAAGACCGCAGAAGCATAAAAAGGAGTAATCACATGGCACTATTTGGCGACAAGAAAAAGGGCTTTCTGTCCGGACTGTTTTCCGCCTTTTCCGGGGTGGATGAGGATTTTCTGGACGAGCTGGAGGAAAAGCTGATTCTGGCGGACGCCGGAATCGAGACGGCGGAACGGACAGTAGAGGCTTTGCGCCAGCAAAAGGGTTTAAAGGGCGAACAGGTGCGCCAGAAGCTGGTGGACATCCTGACGGAGCTGATGGAGCAGGCCGGTTCGCCGGAGCTTACGCTGAACACAAAGCCATCCGTCATTTTGATGGTGGGTGTAAACGGCGTGGGAAAGACCACCACCATCGGCAAGCTGGCGAACCGTTATGTACAGGACGGGAAAAAGGTTCTCCTGTGCGCGGCAGATACCTTTCGGGCCGCCGCCTCGGAGCAGCTTGGCATCTGGGCCAAGCGCACCGGCGCGGAGATCGTTCGTCACGGCGAAGGAGGCGATCCCGGCGCTGTGGTGTTTGACGGCTGCAACGCCTCCAAGGCCAGAGGAACAGATATTATGATCGTGGACACCGCTGGACGGCTCCATAATAAGCAGAACCTGATGAACGAGCTGACCAAAATCACAAAGGTATTAAGCCGGGAGCTGCCGGAGGCGGACAGAGAGATACTTCTGGTGCTGGACGCCACCACGGGACAGAACGGTCTCATCCAGGCCGAGCAGTTTGCAAAGGCCGCAGGCGTTACCGGCATCGTGCTTACGAAGCTGGACGGCACCGCCAAGGGCGGGGTGGTCTTTTCCATCGCAAGCCGCCTGGGCGTGCCAGTGAAGCTGGTGGGCGTAGGCGAAGGGGCTGAGGATTTACAGCCCTTTAACGCCAGAGAATTTGCGGAGGCTATGGTGCAGTGACATTTATACTTGCAACGAATAACATGGGCAAGGTGCGGGAATTTAAGGAAATTCTGGAGCCGCTGTCCATCGGCCTTGTGCCGCAGGCTGTGGCCGGGGTGGATTTTGAGGTCAATGAGACGGGAGAGACCTTTGAGGAAAACGCCTTTCTAAAGGCGTCCACCGTCTGCCAATACACTCAGTTTCCCGCTGTGGCAGACGATTCCGGCCTGTGCGTGGAAGCGCTGAACGGCGAGCCAGGCGTCCACTCCGCCCGCTTCGGCGGCGGTAAGGAATGGACAGATCAGCAGAAATATGAATACCTGCTTCAAAAGCTGGAGGGCGAGGAAAATCGCCGTGCTAAATTCGTCAGCAGTATCTGCTGTGTGTTCCCCAATGGGGACATTTTGCGGGCCAGAGGCGAATGTCCGGGCCAGATATTATCAGTCCCGCAGGGCGAGGGCGGTTTTGGCTATGACCCGGTCTTTGCGCCGGAGAGTTACGATCAATCCTTTGCCGCGCTGGGACAGGAGCTGAAAAATAAAATCTCGCACCGGGCCAAGGCCCTGGCTGCGTTTCGGGAGGAGTTGGAGAAATATTATGCTCTCAGGTAAGCAGCGGGCCTATCTGCGCTCTCTGGCCCAGAAGGAGGACGCCATTCTCTATGTGGGAAAGGCCGGCATTACCGAGCCGGTGATCGCCGAGACCAGAGACGCCCTGGCAGCGCGTGAGCCGGTGATCGCCGAGACCAGAGACGCCCTGGCAGCGCGTGAGCTGGTGAAGGGCCGTGTTCAGGAGGCGTCCATGCTGACAGCGGCGGAAGCCCAGGCCGCTCTGTGTCAGGCTTGTCAGGCCGAGGGTGTGCAGGTTATCGGAAATGTGTTTGTCCTGTATAAAAAACGGGATAATGGGGCTAAAATTATCTTGCCAAAGGGATAAAAGATGCGTATTTTGATTTATGGCGGCAGTTTTAATCCTCCCCATCTGGGCCATGTGCGCTCAGCCAATATCGCCGCCGCGGCACTGGAGCCTGACAGCGTATTTTTCATTCCTGCAGCCATCCCGCCCCACAAGGAGCTGGCTGCAGGCAGCCCCTCCCCTTCCGACCGGCTTGCCATGACAAAGCTGGCCGCAACGGAGGTACCCGGCGGGAAAGCGCTGGATGTGGAGCTGGCGCGGGAGGGAAAAAGCTATACTTCCGACACTCTCCGACAGCTAAAGATCCTCTACCCGGAAGCAGAGCTTGTGTTTCTGGTGGGAACGGATATGCTCCTGACCATCGACCAGTGGCACGAGCCGGAGGCGGTGATGACCCTTGCCTCCATTGCCGTGTTTGCCAGGGAAACGGACACCTCCGGCGCGGTTGAAAAGAAAGCCCGAATGCTCCACGAAAAATACGGGGCCACAATATACGTTCTGGCGGGTGAGCCGGTGGAGGCGGCCTCCACGCATATACGGGAGCTTCTTCCCCTGCGACAGGGAAAGGATTTGCTGTCCGACTCCGTCTATGAATACATCATCCGCCGCCGATTATATGGAGCCAAACCAAATTTCGACTGGCTGCGGGAACAGGCATATGCCTATCTTGCCCCCAAGAGAATAGCTCATGTGCAGGGTACGGAGCAGGAGGCCCGCCGTCTGGCGGAGCGATGGGGACAGAATGTGGAGGACGCGGCGGAGGCCGCCATTGTCCATGACATAACCAAAAAACTCTCCATGGAAGAGCAGTTGATTCTCTGCGACAAATATGATATTATTTTAGATGAATGTGAGTTGACCAGTGAAAAGCTCCTCCATGCCCGAACGGGAGCCGCCTTCGCGGCAGAGCTGTTCGGATGCCCGGAGCATATTGTCCAGGCTGTCCGCTGGCATACCACAGGCCACCCGGATATGACGGCGCTGGAGCAGATTATCTACCTGGCGGACTATATCGAGCCTGGGCGAAACGGCTTTTCCGGCCTTGCAGAGCTGCGGGAAGCGGCCTACCAGGATTTGGATATGGCCATGGAGCTGGGTCTTCGCATGAGTCTGGCGGAGGTTCGCGCCAAAGGACAAGCGCCCCATAAAAATACAGCGGACGCCCAGGCATGGTTTTCGGCCCGGCTGAAAAGCCGGGGGCTGGAGCCTGTTCCCTGGACGGCGGACACGCCCATCCCTGACTGAGCGCGCATATATTTCCCCTATCGCAAATTCAGAAAATCGCTGGAAAATCCATAAAATTCATATTAATTATGCAGGCGGGAGAAAGAGAATGGAACCTTTTGAAGCAGCAAAGCTGGCGGTGCAGGCTCTGGTGGACAAGCAGGCGTCTGACATTCGTCTTTTAAAAACAACGGAGTTGACGGTGCTGGCGGATTATTTCCTGATCTGCACGGCCAACTCCACGCCTCATGTACGCACACTGTACGATGAGGTGGACAAGCGTCTGTCGGAGGCAGGGATGCCGCCGGTGCGCCGGGAAGGCTATCGAAACAGCAACTGGCTGCTGCTGGATTTTGGATGCCTGATTGTCCATATTTTCCAGAAGGAAACCAGAGAATTTTACAACCTTGAGCGTCTTTGGAGCGACGCGCAGGAAATTGACATTGCAGAAATAGAGGCGTGACAGATGGCTTACGATTTTGAAAGAATCGAAAAAAAGTGGCAGGCGCGGTGGGAGCAGGAAAAGCCCTATGCCGCCATAGACAACGACCCCCGGCCTAAGTGGTACGGACTGATAGAATTCCCCTACCCCTCCGGGCAGGGTCTTCACGTGGGTCATGCCCGCCCCTATACGGCAATGGACATCGTGGCCAGAAAGCGGCGGATGCAGGGTTATAACGTGCTGTTCCCCATCGGATACGACGCCTTTGGCCTTCCCACGGAGAACTACGCCATCAAAAACCATATGCACCCCCATGATGTGACCCGGCAGAACATCAAGCACTTCACGGAACAGCTAAAAATGCTTGGCTTTGGCTTCGACTGGGATCGCTGCGTGGACACCACGGATCCTACATACTATAAGTGGACCCAGTGGATATTCCTCCAGCTCTATAAGCACGGCCTGGCCTATAAGGCCACCATGCCGGTAAACTGGTGTACCTCCTGCAAGTGCGTACTTGCCAACGAGGAAGTGGTCAACGGCGTCTGCGAGCGCTGCGGTTCCCCGGTGATTCAGAAGGAAAAGAGCCAGTGGATGCTGAAAATCACCGCCTACGCCCAGCGGCTTATCGACGACCTGGACGATGTGGACTATATCGAGCGGGTGAAGATTCAGCAGCGCAACTGGATTGGCCGCTCCGTCGGCGCGGAGGTGGAATTTGCCACCACCGCCGGGGACACCATGCGCATTTTCACCACCCGCTGCGACACGCTCTTTGGTGCAACCTATATGGTCGTGGCCCCGGAGCATTCCCTGGTGGAAAAATGGATGCCCCTGCTGAAAAACGGGGACGAGGTGCGGGCCTATCAGACCGCCGCTGCCCACAAATCCGAGTTTGAGCGCACGGAGCTTGCCAAGGACAAGACCGGCGTCCGGCTGGATGGTGTGCGGGCCATCAATCCCGTGAACGGAGCGGAGATTCCCATTTTCATTTCCGACTATGTTCTGGCTACCTATGGCACCGGCGCTATCATGGCCGTCCCGGCCCATGACAGCCGCGACTGGGACTTTGCCAAAGCCTTTGATCTGCCTATTATCGAGGTGGTCTCCGGCGGCGACGTAGAGAAGGAGGCATACACCGCCTGCTCCACCGGCATCATGGTCAATTCCGGCTTCCTGGACGGTCTCCATGTGGAGGAGGCCCAGGAAAAAATGCTGGACTGGCTGGAGGAAAAGGGCCTTGGAACCCGGAAGATTAACTACAAGCTTCGGGACTGGGTATTCTCCCGCCAGCGGTATTGGGGCGAGCCTATCCCCATGATAAACTGCCCGGAATGCGGCTGGGTTCCCGTGCCGGAGGAGGAACTGCCTATCGTCCTGCCGGAGGTGGAGAGCTATGAGCCCACCGACACCGGCGAAAGCCCGCTGCATAATATGCGTAGCTGGGTGGAGTGCAAATGTCCCAAGTGCGGCGGCCCGGCGGAGCGGGAGACGGACACCATGCCCCAGTGGGCCGGATCGAGCTGGTACTTCCTGCGGTATACCGACCCCCACGGCAAAGATGCCCTGGCCTCGAAGGAGGCCTTGGACTATTGGTCTCCCGTGGACTGGTATAACGGCGGCATGGAGCATACCACGCTG
The DNA here is from genome assembly GCA_021202795.1 of Oscillospiraceae bacterium. Taxonomy (GTDB): domain Bacteria; phylum Bacillota; class Clostridia; order Oscillospirales; family Oscillospiraceae; genus CAJOIG01. The sequence goes on along the minus strand of JAJQCH010000013.1, from coordinate 3,962 downwards.
CACCTGCTGTATTCCCGGTTCTGGCATAAATTCCTTTATGACATCGGCGTGGTTCCCACCAAGGAGCCGTATAAAAAGCGCACCAGTCACGGCATGATCCTGGGCGAGGGCGGCGTGAAGATGTCCAAATCCCGCGGCAACGTGGTGAACCCCGGCGACGTGGTAGCCCAGTACGGCACGGATACCCTGCGGGTATACGTCATGTTTATCGGCGACTTTGAAAAGGCCGCCACCTGGTCGGATAAGGCTGTAAAGGGCTGCAAGCGCTTCCTGGACAGAATATGGACGCTGGCAGAAAATCCCCTGGAGGGGGATGATCTGACCGCTGCCAACGAAGGAGCCATCCATCGCACCATCAAAAAGGTGTCCGAGGACATCGAAGAGATGAAGTTCAACACAGCCATCGCCGCCATGATGACTCTTGTGAACCAGTTTTATGACACCAAGCCCAGCCGGGGCGACATGAAGCAGCTTTTGATGCTTCTGAGTCCCTTCGCTCCTCACATAACGGAAGAGCTGTGGGAGATTCAGGGCTTTGAGGGCCGCGCCATGGCCCAGCCCTGGCCGGAATACGACGAGGCCAAGACGCATGAGGCGGAGCAGGAGCTGGCTGTACAGATCAACGGCAAGCTGAAAACCACCATCACGGTAGCTACAGACGCCTCAGAGGAAACGGTGCTGGCCGCAGCCCAGGCCAACGAAAAGGTACAGAAGACCATGGAGGGCATGGAGCTTGTGCGTTCCATCGTCATTCCCAACCGGCTGATCAACCTAATTTTAAAGCCAAAAAAGTAAGAATTTCTTGACAACCCGGCGGTAAAACATTATAATAACCATGGTTCGGGAAATAAGACCATATTAAGCACATAATGAGGCGTATTCGGAGGGAGGGAAAAATAAAATGTCGGAAATCCATGTGAAGGAGAACGAATCTCTCGATAACGCGCTCAAGCGTTTTAAGCGGAGCTGTGCCAAGGCTGGCGTGATGAATGATCTTCGTCGGAAGGAGTATTATCAGAGTCCCAGCGTCAAGCGTCGGAAAAAATCCGAAGCGGCACGGAAGAACAAACATAAGCGTTATTATTAAGCGTTTTATCCTATCAAAACCACATAGGGATCCAAAAATCCCAATGAAAACAGGAGTTCGTCCGAAAGGATGGATTCCTGTTTCTTTGAAATGCACACAATTTCCCCATGGATTGCGCGTTCATCGGGGAATCACATATAGCCATAAGGCCGGAAAGTGTGGTATACTTGCGAGTATGGATACTTTTACAAAAAATTACATAGAGACCCGCCGGGAGGTTATCGCCCGCAGCTTCCCTCATCTGAACGATCGCCAGCGGGAGGCGGTGCTGGCCACAGAGGGGCCGCTGCTGATTCTGGCCGGAGCCGGAAGCGGCAAAACCACCGTGCTGATAAACCGCATTACGAATCTGATGAAATATGGCCGCGCCTCGGACTGCCGGGAGCTGCCCCCGGACGCCAACGAGGAAAAGCTTGCAATCATGCGTCGGTATCTGGAGGGCGAGCAGGAGCTTCGGCAGCAGGCGGAGGAGGCCGCCGCCTATGACCAGGCAGCTCCCTGGCAAATATTGGCAATCACGTTCACTAATAAGGCCGCCGGCGAGCTGAAGGACAGGCTTGCCTCCATGCTTGGGGACGCGGCGGAGGGCGTCTGGGCCAGGACATTTCACTCCGCCTGTGTGCGTATTTTGCGGCGGGACGGAGACAAGCTGGGTTATCCCAGTAGCTTCACCATCTATGACACGGCTGACCGCACCGCTGTGATGAAGCGACTGATAAAGGAGCAGAATCGGGACGAGAAAATGTACCCTCCCAAGTGGGTGCTGGGCGTTATCGACAAGGCCAAGGATCGTATGCAGACGCCGGAGGCGCTTATGGCCCTGGCGGAGAAGGCCGGAGACTTTCGGCTCCAGGGGGCGGCCAAGCTGTATAAGGCATACAGCCAGCGCCTTTTGGAGGCGGGGGCCATGGATTTCGAGGATCTGATTTATAACACCGTTCGCCTTCTGAAGGAATTTCCCGATGTGCTGGATTATTATCAGCAGAAATTCCGTTATGTACTGATAGATGAGTATCAGGATACCAACAACCTGCAATATATGCTGGCAACCCTCCTGGCCGGCGGACGCAAAAACATATGTGTGGTGGGAGACGACGACCAGTCTATCTACGCTTTTCGCGGCGCCACCATTGAAAACATTCTTTCCTTTGAAAGCCAATATGATCACACTCGCGTGATCCGCCTTGAGCAGAATTATCGCTCCACAGGACACATCCTGGAAGCCGCGAACGGCGTAGTCAGCCATAACACAGGCCGAAAAGGAAAGCGCCTGTGGACAAAAGCGGGAGAAGGCGATCGCATCACTCTCTATGTGGCAAGAAACGAGGAGGACGAAGCCCAGTACATCGTCCGCCAGGTGCTTCAGGCCGTAGACCGGGGGGATAACCTGCGGGATCATGCGGTGCTGTATCGGCTGAACGCCCAGTCCCGCGCTTTAGAGCAGGCATTTTTGCGCAGCGGCATTCGGCCCCGCATTGTGAAGGGCAACCCTTTCTTTGAGCGGGCAGAAATCAAGGATCTCATGGCCTATTTTTTTGTGCTGCTGAACCCGGCGGACGATCTGCGCCTGACCCGCATCATCAACACGCCGCCCCGCGGTATCGGTCAAACCACTCTTGACCGTGCCAGAACCATCGCCGCCCAAAACGGTATTCCCCTGTTTACGGTTATTTCCATCGCCGACAGCTTCCCGGAGCTGTCCCGCGCTGCGGAAAAGCTAAAAGGCTTTTCCCGGATGATGAACGAGCTGTCCCAGATGACCCAGACCGCCGGACTGGAGGATTTGTACGACGCACTGCTGGAAAAGACAGGCTACGCCCGCCTGCTGGAGGAGGCCCACACGGAGGACAGCCTGAACCGGCTGGAAAACGTCCGGGAACTGAAAAGCTTTATCGCCACCCATGTCCGGCAGACCGAGGACAACTCCTTGGCAGGCTTTCTGGACGAGGTCAGTCTGTATACCGACCTGCAAAACGTAGATCTGGACGAAAATACCGTCACAATGATGACCATTCACTCCGCCAAGGGCCTGGAATTTCCCACTGTGTTTATCGCCGGAATGGAGGAAGGCATCTTCCCCTCCCTTCAAGCCATTGGAGAGCAGGAGCAGATGGAAGAAGAGCGACGCCTGGCCTATGTTGCCATCACTCGCGCCAAAAGAAGGCTTTATATCACCAGCGCCCGACAGCGCATGGTTTTCGGTCAGACGGCTCCCCACCGCGTCAGCCGCTTTGTGGACGAAATACCGCCGGAGCATATCGACCGGCCCTATCAGCCGCTGAAGAACAGCTATTTCGAGTTTGACGACGTTCCGCAGACAAATGAGCGGACGTTCGGGCAGACACCCCGGCGCAGCTCCGAGCGGACGCCCGGAAGGAAAACCATCGCGCCGCCCAGGCCTCAGGCAACGCTGTCCATGGATTACAAGGTAGGCGACCGCGTTGTCCACAACGCCTTTAAATCCGGCGTCATCCAAAAAATGACGCCTATGGGCGGGGATTTCCTGGTAGAAATCGAATTTGAAAACACCGGGATGAAACGCCTGATGCTGAAAGCGGCGTCCAGGTATATGAAAAAAGAATCATAGCGGCACGCGACGCTGATTTTTGGCAATTCCCGTTTTTCCATGCAGGAATGGCCAATAATGACTGCTCATTTCATTCCGTACCGCTCCGATGAAAAAAACTTTTCTTTCTTCGCAGATTCTGGTTGAAACTGCCCGCAAGCTGTGATATAGTGTTGACAAGCTGAAACGGAGTGCCGTGCGCACGGGCTGTGGCAAAGGTGCCACTGTCCGCGTGCGCGGCCTTTTCAATTAGGAAAAATCCGAAAATTGCAAGTGCAAGTTGAACACATCCGCGAAAAGCTTCAATAG
>JAJQCH010000034.1:27394-34906 GCA_021202795.1 Oscillospiraceae bacterium | reverse complement strand
CACTATGGATTTTCTTTTTCAAGTGTCCATCTTCATTATGCAATCAACCATTGTTAACATATTACAACATTTGAGCAAATCCGTCAAGAGAGATAACCGGGTAAATGTACGCTTTCAAAGTAATTTTTATGTCATTCGTGCCAAAAATTTTTTTAAAATCCATCGCCGCTGACTCACTTGACGGCATAAGACTACATAAAAGTTCAGGAGATGGGCAAATACTATGGGGGCGGACAAGAGCTTTGTTCTGTCAAAAAATACCATTTCCCGGCGTCCGTATGCTGGCGGGCGTTTTGTCGCAGGTGGAAGAAAAGAGAGAATTTAGCGCGGTTTCGGCCCGCCGTTTCTCACATACTGAATAGGCCGAAAGAAGACAGGGCGGCAGAAAACGGGAGGAGAAACAAATATGGGCAGACAATGGCTTTTGCGGCTGCGGACGGTAGCCGCGATTTGGATTATTTCAGCATTTTTGTGCGGATCGGCCTTCGCGGAGGGAACGCTGATTCCCGTGGGCGAGCCGGTGGGCATACAGATACAAACGGACGGCGTGCTGGTGGCGGGAACCACCGAGCTTCAGGTGGGGGAGGAGACGGTGGCTCCCGCCAGAGAGGCAGGTATACAGGCCGGGGACGTTATCATTTCCGTAAACGGACAGCGGGTGGACTCCGCCGCCGCGCTGATGGCTGCTGTGGACGGATTGCGCGGCGATACAGCGGAGGTGACGGTGCTGCGGGGCGGTGAGACGGCCACCTTTACCGTAAGTCCGGCTTCGGCGCAGGACGGCGAAGGCCGGCTGGGACTATGGCTGCGGGACGGAGTGGCCGGTATCGGCACCATTACCTATATCGACCCGGAGATCGGCAGCTTCGGCGCGCTGGGTCATGGGGTGAACGATGTTGATACCGGCGTGCTGCTCCCCGTGGGCGTGGGGACGCTTTGCCGGGCTAAAATTCTGGATGTGAAGCCGGGCCTCTCCGGCACACCGGGAGAGCTTACCGGGGCCTTTGACGGAGAGTGCGTGATTGGCCGGATCGACAGCAACACGGTCTGCGGCATATTCGGCGCGGTGACGGGGGACATGAGTGGCCTTCGGCAGGCTGTCCCCATCGGCACCCCGGAGGAGATCGTATCCGGCCCGGCCACCATTCTGGCCTGTGTGTCCGGCCAGACCGTGGAGGAATATAATGTGGAGATCTCCCGCACCGGCATGGCCGCCGGCAGCGGGCGGGATCTGATGGTGCGCGTGACCGACCCCGACCTCCTGGCCCAGACCGGCGGCATCGTCCAGGGTATGTCCGGCAGCCCCATCCTGCAAAATGGCAAGCTGGTGGGGGCTGTGACTCATGTGCTGGTAAACGACCCGACGCGGGGGTATGGGATATTTATTGAGACCATGCTGGAGGCCCAGCAGCGGGCGGCGTAAAGAAAAGGGGCCGCGTCAAAACCCATGGGTTTGGCGCGGCCCCTGTTTTTATGTCTGTGTTGGCGGTTATTCCAGCAGCTCCTTCAGCCGGAGGCTGGCGGCGTACAGCTCGTTTTTGCTGTAGGTGCAGCCCTCGTCCGCCAGCACCAGGCGGATGGCATCCTTTCGGTTGCAGCCCTCCCGGACGATTTTGTCCACCAGCAGGGCCTCCGGGGAGACGATATGCTCCTGCTTGGGGATGAGATATTCCTCCGTCAGCTCCACCACCAGGGCAAACTCCCCCTTGTCGTAATTGCCCTTTTCCAGAAGCTGTTCCCGCACCTCCGCCGGGGTTCCCCGGAAGGTCATCTCGTGGAGCTTGGTCAGGTCGTTGCACAGGCAAATCTGGCAGGGGACGGCCTCCTGGACAAAATACTCTACCGTGTCCATAATGCGCTTGGGGGACTCGTAGAACACCCACGTCCGACTCAGGCCCCGGCGCATTTGCTCCAGCAGCTTCCGGCGGGGGGCGTTTTCCCTGGGGAAAAATCCATAGAACTGAAAGGTACTCAAATCAAACCCGGAGATGGACAGGGCCGCCACGGCGGCGCAGGCGCCGGGAATGGCCGTCACCCGGATCCCCTCCGCCACGGCGCTTTTGATAAGCTCGTTGCCGGGGTCGGAGATGCAGGGGGTGCCGGCGTCGGTGATGACTGCGATATTCTTCCCCGCCTTCAGCTCAGCGATGAAATATTTCGCCTTTCCATGCTCGTTGAATTTGTGGTTGGACACCAGCTTTCCCCGGATGCCCAGCTTGTTGAGCAGCACCACGCTGCGGCGGGTGTCCTCTGCCGCGATGAGATCTGCCTCCTCCAGGGTTTTAATGCCCCGCTGGGACATATCCCCTGCATTCCCGATGGGAGTTCCCACGATGGAAAGGACGCCGGGAGCCGCGCTTTCCTGTATGTTTTCCATAGCTTCCTGCCTTTGTTTCAAAATTTTTGGCACCGTCCCGCTGCTGTCCGTTTTATAGGACAGACCCTCCTATATGATAGGAGCATACAGAGAAAGGACGGTATTTTCAAATGTCAAAAAGAAAAAATATTTTGCATCACATCGGCTTCTGGTGCATCGTACTCCTGGCCGCCACTGCCGAGGGCTGGATGGACGCGCTGTGCCGGGTGATTTTCAGGGCGTAGTATGGGCGCTGCCGTACAGCGCCGCGATGGCCGCCGCGTGGCGGCCCATTTCCGCCGCTACAGAGTCCGGGGCCAGGATGCTGACCCGCGTGCCGAAGCCGCATAGCCAGCCGAAAAACTGCACGTTTACCGCCACGTTCACTGTGACGGAAAACCGATTCTCATCCAGGGGAATCATGCTCACGCCGGAACCAAAGCGGTCTATCACCGCCCCGGCCAGGCCCCGGTCAAAGGCCAGCCGCACCGGCTGCACGTCGCCGGAAAACATCCCGAAGTGGCTGTCGGAATAGGCGGCCATGTCGAAGCGGCCAAAATCCTCCGCTCCCTGCCGGGGCAGATCGGTTTTGCGTATGCCGGTCATTTTATCCACCCGGAAGTGCTTGATAAGCCCGGCCTCGTTGTCGTAGGCCACCATATAATAATTTTCATTGTCCCACAGCAGGGCCCAGGGGCTGACCCGGTACCGCTGCCCGTCATGCCGCCAGATCTGCTCTTTCTCCACGCTCCACTCGAAATATCGAAAGGTGATGATCCGATCCTTGTCGATGGCGTCGTGTATCCCGTCCACGTTGTAATAGATGGACTCGTTCATGGCCTTGATGCGGCACGTATACCTCCCGGTGCAGGGCCTGTGCCTCATGCTCGCTGGTAAGGCTCTCCAGCTTGCCGATCAGCTCCAGGGACTTCTTCTCCGTAATGAAGCGGGAGGACTGGACGCTGTCCACCAGCAGCTTCAGCTCCGGGAGCTGAAAATCCCGCTGTCCGATGAAATACCCGATGCTGGAGCCAAGCCGTTTGTCTTGGACGTCCAGCCCAAACACGCGCAGAGCCTCCAGGTCATCATAAATGCTCTTCCGCTCGGCGGCTATGTCCTGCTGGGCAAGGTAGGCGATCATCTCTTTCATGGTGACAGGATGTTCCTCATCCGAGCTGCGGAGCAGGTACCGGCACAGATACAGCAGCTTCAGCTTCTGGCTGCCTTTTTTCGACATGGCGCCGCCTCCTTAATAGTTTTCTATCTCCACTGTTTCCGTCAAGGCTCCAATGTCCCGGCCCAGGAAGGCCGCCGCCACAGAGACGAAATCCTCCCGCCGGGCGCTGCAATAATAGACCTGTCCGCCGGGGGTGCTATCTTCCGCCAGGGCGTCCCGCTCTTCCAGAACTGACAGCAGCGCCCCGATAGACGCGCCGCCGGAGTCTATCAGCCGGACGTCCGGCCCCATGAGCTGCCCCACCGCCCCGGCGATCAGGGGGTAGTGGGTGCAGCCCAGTATGACCGTGTCCACGCCCGCCGCTTGCAGGGGCCGGAGGTATTCCGCCGCCGCCTCCATCAGGGCCGGGTCCCCGGCCTGGGTGTGGCCGGATTCAATGAGCGGCACCAGCCTGGGGCAGCCCTGGGCCGTCACCTGGGCCGAGGGGAGGAGCCGGGCGACGGTTTTTTCGTATATCCCGCTGTGAACCGTGGCGTTGGTGGCAATCAGGCCGATGCGTCCGTTTTTCGTGGCGGCTGCTGCGGCGCGGGCCGCCGGTTCCACCACTCCGATGACGGGAATGTTGCCACTGTCCGCCTGGATCTCCGGCAGGGCATTTGCCGTGATGGTGTTGCAGGCGATGAGCAGTGCCTTCACATCCATGGTGCGGAGAAACCGCGCGTCCTGGCGGGAGAGAGCCTTGATGTCCTCCGCCGTGCGGTCGCCGTAGGGGACGCGGGCCGTGTCTCCAAAGTATACGAACCGCTCGTTCGCCGCCGTCTCCAGCAGCGCCCGCACGGCGGAAAGTCCCCCTACGCCGGAGTCGAAAATTCCAATGGGCCGGTTATCCATGCTCACACCTCCTTATTCCGCGTTCCGGCTCGCCGCCGGATGGGCCTTCGCCCGGCGTTTGCCGGTAAGCTGCTCCACCGTTAGACGCATGATGGTGGTGCGGGGAACCGCTGCCTCATTGAAGGGGAAGTCCTCCCGGCGGTAGTGGGCCATCAGGATATGAAGGGCCTCCATTTTCTCCTCCTCCGGGACGATGTCCACCCGGCCCCGGCCTATGACGCTCTCGTATTCCATGGTGCAGTTGCCCTGCTCCTCGTCCAGAACCAAGTTATGGCCCCGATCCATTTCAAAGCTGACCCGGTTGTCCCTGGCCAGCAGCTCATACTTCCGGCCTGTTTCCGCGCCGTGGAAATAGAGGGTTATCTGTCCGTCCTCCACGCGCATCCCGAAGTTCAGGGGCAGGATATAAGGATAGCCCGCTTCGTCGTTCAGAGCCAGACGGCACACGTCGCACTGCTCCATCACCTGTATGATCTCGTTTATGTCCCGGATCTCTCTGTCTGTCCGTCTCATCCGAATCGCTCCTTTATCAATAAATTTACCGCCCGCAGCGGCGGGTCAGCACTTTGATTTTCTCTGCCAGGGCCTTGTCCGCCGCGCCGGGCAGCATCCGCCAGCGCCACCAGCCCTCTCCCAGACCAGGGGTGTTCATCCTCGCCTCCGGCCCCAGACCAAGCCAGTCCTGCATGGGGCAGAGGAATCGATTTGCGCGGGAAGCCATACCGGCCCGGAGAATCCCATCAGGCAGGCTGTCCGTCTCCCCCAGCTTCAGGTATTGCCGGGCGAAGACCTGCTCCTCCGGGGTCATCTCCTCCGTCCACTGGGCCAGGGTCATGTTGTCGTGGGTGCCAGTGTAGCAGACGGCGTTTCGCTCGTATTTTTTTGGCAGATAGGGGCTGCTCCCGTCGGGGGAAAAGGCAAAATTCAGCACCTTCATTCCCGGCCAGCCGGTATATTTTTGCAGCGCCCATACCTCCGGGGTGAGAAAGCCCAGATCCTCCGCGATGAAATCCATGGAGCCGCAGTCCCGTTTGACGGCGTCCACGAACGCCCGCCCCGGACCGGGACGCCACTGTCCCTCGGCGGCGGACTGCGCCTCCGCCGGGACGGCCCAATAGCTCTCCAGTCCCCGAAAGTGGTCGATGCGCACCGTGTCGAAAAGCGTTCCCGTCCAGCGTATGCGGCGGATCCACCAGGCGAAGCCGTCTGCTTCCATCCGCTCCCAGTCATAGATGGGGTTGCCCCAAAGCTGTCCCTCCGGGGAAAAATAGTCCGGCGGCACCCCGGAGGCCCAAATGGGCCGACGATTCTCGTCGAGCTGGAACAGATGGGGATTGGCCCAAACATCCGCCGAGTCCAGCGGCGGATACAGCGGCACGTCCCCGATGATTTGGATTCCCTGACTATGGGCATAGGCGCGCAGCGCCTCCCATTGGATGAAAAATTCAAACTGCACGAAGCGGTGAAAATCCATCTGCTCTGAAAGCAGTGTTCCATACCGGGCCAGGGCTTCCAGGTCTCGCAGGCGTATATCTTCCGGCCACCGGCTCCAGGGCTGGCCGCCGAAATGCTCCTTCAGCGCCTGGAACAGGACGTAATCCTCCAGCCAGAAACCGGCGCGGGCCAGGAACGCCCGGTATTCCTCCTCCGGCGTGAAGCGGGCGAAGGCCTTCCGCAGCAGAGGCAGACGGTTTTCATACATCGCCCCATAGTCCACCGCCTCCGGGTCGTCTCCCCAGAAGAGGGCGGCGATCTCCTCCGCCGTCAAAAGTCCCTGGGCGGCCAGTATGTCCAGGTCTATCAAATAGGGATTGCCCCCGAAGGCGGAGGCGGACTGATAGGGGCTGTCCCCATAGCCCGTCGGGCCGAGAGGCAGCACCTGCCGGCATTTCTGTCCTCCGTCCCGGAGAAAGTCTATAAACCCATAAGCTGCCGCCCCCATGGAGCCGATGCCATAAGGGGAGGGCAAACTGGTTATATGCAGCAATATTCCGCTCTGCCTCATCCATGCACTCCTTTTTTCGCGAGGCCCCTTGACGATAGGGCCTCCGGCGCTATAAAATAATAAAAAAACGGGGAGGCTTGTGTATGAAAAAACGCTTGGTATCATAGGCGGCATGGGGCCTGCGGCCACCTGCGACCTGATGGAGAAGATTATCGCCCTGACAAAAGCGGCCTGCGACCAGGAGCATTTGCACATCATCACCGACTGCAACACCAATATCCCGGATCGCACGGCGGCCATATTGCGGGGCGGGCCTGACCCCGTGCCGGAGCTGCAAAAAAGCGCGGCCCGGCTGGAAACGGCGGGGGCGGAGGTTCTCTGTATGCCCTGCAACACCGCCCATTATTTTTACGACCAGGTAGCCGCCGCTGTGAAAATCCCCGTCCTCCATATGCCCAGGGAGACGGCCCGCGTTCTGTCCCAGGCGGGGATTCAGACCGCCGGGGTTCTGGCCACGGACGGAACGGTGGAAAGCGGCGTATATGAAGCGGCTCTGTCCCAGGCGGGAATACGGCCTGTCTATCCCGACGAGGCGGATCAGGCCCAGATCATGCGCCTGATATACCAGGGTGTGAAGGCCAGAGCCGTCCCGCTGAAAGATATACCTGTGGAAGAAATTATGACCCGCCTGCGGGACAGGGGCGCGGAGGTGCTTCTGCTGGCCTGCACGGAGCTGCCCATCGCCTTCGCAGAGCTTGGCCTGACGGAGGGGTGCCTCGACCCCACCCGCGTGCTGGCCTTCGCCGCCGTAAAAGCCTGCGGCGGGGAGACCACGGCGGATTCCCCCTGGTGATACGATACATCCCATTATACTCCGTCCCCGACCCGGACGCAACGAAATTCCGGCATAGACGTTGACAAAATCGGGTTATGGTGATAAAATGAAATTGCAAAAAGGGCGCTGTGGTAAGCGGTTAGCCCGGATGAGTTGAGTATCTAGCAAAAAGTACTAGAAACCGTCACTTGGCCGAGTGGCGGTTTCTGCGTTTTACGATTATCGTGATGGTAAGACTACCAAGATGAAATGTAAGCCGCATAGATGTCACCCCCTTTCGGGGAGCGTGACTAACCGCCTTTTAGCAT
>JAJQCH010000034.1:0-27294 GCA_021202795.1 Oscillospiraceae bacterium | reverse complement strand
TACACAGCGCCCTGTTCCCTTTTGGAGGGAACAATGCTATAATAACAAACGAACTGACAAAATACAAGCGATTAGAACTATTCCATAAGAAACGAGGAGCATCATCATGTACCTGTTAGGCTTCATTGGCGTGGGAAATATGGGCGGCGCGCTGGCGCGGGCGGCGGCAAAGACCGTCCCGGCGGAGCAGATCCTTCTTTCCAACCGCACGCCGTCCAAGGCCCAGGCCCTGGCCGAAGAGCTGGGCTGCGCGGCGGCGGACGCCGCCACGGTGGCGGCGTCCTCCAAATTCATCTTCCTGGGCGTCAAGCCCAAGGATATGGCCGCCTGCCTGGCGGAGATCCGCCCCATCCTGACCGAACGGGGGGGAGGCTTCGTCCTGGTCTCCATGGCCGCCGGGCTGGACACCGCCGCCATTCAGACTCTGGCCGGTGATCCCTGGCCGGTGATCCGCCTCTGCCCCAATACCCCCGTGGCGGTGGGGAAGGGCCTGACCGCCTGGTGTTCCAGGGATACAAGCCCGGAGGACGAACAGACCCTGGCGGACGCCATGGCCGCCTCCGGCCTGTGGGATGCCTGCCCGGAGGCCCAGATGGACGTGGCAAGCGTCCTGGGCGGCTGCACCCCCGCCTTCGCCTATATGTTCATCGAGGCATTGTCCGACGGCGCGGTGCGCTGCGGCATGACCCGCGCCCAGGCGCTGGCCTATGCCGCCAAGGCGGTGGAAGGGGCTGCGGCCCTGTGCGGCGCGGGGGAGAAGCACCCCGGTGCGCTGAAGGACGCGGTCTGCTCCCCCGGCGGCTCCACCATCGAGGGGGTGCTGTCCCTGGAGAAGAACGCCTTCCGCTCCGCCGCGGCGGAGGCCGTCGTCACCGCCGTGGAAAAAACCCGGCGCATGGGGAAGTGACCATGACCAAAACAAACGCCCTCCGGCTGCTGGACGCCGCCGGTATACATTATAATATACGCTCCTACGACTATGACGAGAAAAACCCCTGCGGCATCCGCCCGGACGGAGAGGACGCCGTCCTTCATGAGCGGATGTTCAAGACCCTGACCGCCCGCGGGGAGAGACTGGGCGTCCTTGTCTTCGTCATCCCCGTGAACCGGGAGCTGGATCTGAAAAAATGCGCCCAGGCTGCCGGGGACAAGCGGGTGGAAATGGTTCCCATGAAGGAGCTGCTCCCCCTGACCGGCTATATGCGGGGTGGCTGCTCCCCGGTGGGCATGAAGAAAAAATACCCCACCATCTTCGATGAGGAGGCCCTCCTCTATGACGCCATCTTCGTCAGCGCCGGACAGCGGGGCCTGCAAATGGAGGTGGAACCCCAGGCCCTCATCGACTATGTGGGGGGCCGCTGCGCCGATGTAATAAAATCGTAATATTTTGTTGACATAACGGCGAAAACCCCTTATAATGGCTCTTGTAATTACCCCCGGCCTGACCGGGAAATTGAAAGGACGGAAACAAAAATGAAGAAACTGCTTGCATTGCTTCTGGCGCTGACCATGGTGTTTGCCCTGGCCGCCTGCGGCAGCTCTGATGACGCTGCCGAGGAAACCGCCGAGACCGAAGAGACCGTGGAGGAGACCGAAGACACCGCCGAGGCCGAGGCCGAAGCTCCCACTGAGGAAGAGGTCGCCGCCGCTGAGGGCGAGACCGCTGACGCTGGCGATGCCTCCGGCGAGGCTTCTGGCGAGGTCGGCGCTGCTGTGGAAACCGGCGCCTCCGGCGAAGCTTCCGGCGAGGTAGAGGCCGTCGCTCCCGAAGACGAGGAAGAGGCTTCTCAGGAGCAGACCCTGGAGCTGTTCTCCATGGACGGCTATGAAAAGACCTTCGAGGGCTACATCCAGTGGGTGCGCGACGCCCTGAACAGCCAGACCGGCAACCCCAACCTGGAGTCTGACCTGGCCGACCTGGACGAAGTCACCGAGGACACCTATGACCCCGACTCCATGCCCTTCCAGATGCAGATCCAGTTTGGTCTGATCCTCTCCTATGAGGACTTCCTCAACAGCTGATAAGACCCACATACATACCAAACCGCGTCAGGACGATCGTCCTGGCGCGGCTTTTTATGCCGCCCCCGCCCCGTGCAGCGTATTCTGCAAAAAGTTACAATAAATTACAATTAGCGTGAGTTGCGGCGAAAAAGCGTCAAAAATCTTTACATTTTTTACCCAGTGTGCTAATATTATGGTACCTGTGTAATAGTATGCGCGGGGTTTCCCATATACATATATTACATATATCAATATTTTAGCTCAGCTATGAAATCATAGGAGGAGTGTTAAAGATGAAGAAGCAACAAAACGTGCAAAAGCCCTTGAAGCGGCTGCTGTCCCTTCTTCTGGTGGTGGTTCTGCTCGCCGGCCAGATGGGCGGCGCACTGTCCGCCCTGGCCTGGGATACGGGAGACGGTGAGGAGGGTGAGATTTCCCCCGCCGACCTGGACGATGACGGCGGCACAGGGAATAATAGCGACGACAGCAACGACGGGGGTGACACCGATGACGGTAGCGACGATGACACCTCCTCCACGGTGACGTTTACGCTGTCGTCGGACAGCAAGTATGTCACTCTGAGTGACGGCGCGGATAGCGTCACGGCGGACGCGAACGGTTATTATACCGTAACGCTCACGGCGGCGGACTACTATGTATTGCCGGAGCAAATCACAGCCAGTGTCAACGAAACTGTGGTGGACTCGCGCTATACTCAGTCTACCGGCCTGGTAGAAATACCAGCCACCGCTGTTAGTAATGGCGACACCGTGACCATTGAAGCAACGGTCAAAGAGGCCAGTTATACCGTTACTCTGCACCCTGATGGCGCTACGATTGAAGCTGAAGACGATTGGACTAACCATGACGATGGCACATACACCTACACCGTAACTGGTACGGCGGCGGCCAGTGCATTGACGCTGCCTACCATAACAAAAACTGGCTATAACGCTGGCGAGTGGTATTCAGACAGCACTTTCACTTCGAACGCGGTCACAAACGTCACATTCGACCCAAGTGTATACACATACGATTACTACGCCAAGTGGACAAAGACCGTCACCTTTGACGCGAACGGCGGAACGTTTACGGATGGCACTACCGCTACCGCAACGGGAACGGACAGCGAGACGATCACGACCCCGTCCGTGAGCAAGAGCGGCTCTGCGCTTTCCGGGTGGGCAAACAGCAGCGGCACTGCTCTTCCTGCCACCTTTGCGAACGTCACCAACGGCGCGACCTACTATGCTCAGTGGGAAGAGGTCACTGTGACGTTTGAGGAAGGGGACCTTTCGAAAGTCACGATGTCCACTTCCGACAACACAGTGACTTTGACGCCGGAGGATCACTATAGCGTAGATACCAGCAGCATTTCCATTACCGATGGCAATGGAAATACAATAAACAGTTACAGCGTAGAGCTGGACGAGGATTCCGGCGTGGCGACAATCACGCTGACAAGCGACTATGTCAGCAGCCTGAACGACGACGTGACGCTGACTGTTTCCGCTTCGGCTACGGAGAAATCTTATAACTTAATCTTTACCGATTCTGGCTATACGGTCAGCGTGGGCGATACCACGAGTGGAAGCGCACCTGTAACAATTACCGATGCCGTTACCTATGGCACAAACGCAACCATAACCATCACGCCGAAAAATGGCTACACAGTAGATACAAGCAAGGCCACGGTTTCGGTGAATGGCGATACTTTGTCAAACGAACAAGCTTATTGGAATGACTACACCCTGACCATCGTCGGCTCCGCCATCACTGGCGACGTGACCGTTAAGGTGGGGACTACCTTAAACTCGACAAACGCATATACCGTGACAGAAGTCACCATTTCTGACACCTATACGGTGGCGTCGGGCGACAGCTATAATTACAGCACTTATAATGAAGACTATGCTACCCTCACAAATAGCTGTGTTCTGATTGCCCCGAAAGATCCGGCCACGGGCGTGGTCTATAATGACACGACCTATGCCGGTATCATCATCGGCACCGTGGACGGCGTGACCAATGGCGACACCGTCTCGGACGGCACCAACACCTACTATGTCCTGGGCGACGTGGAAGGCTCCGTAACCTTCGCCCTGGCGGACAGCTATGGCACTACGTCTGATGAAGTGACCATATACGTCAATGAAGACACCACCGACCCGGCGGTGAAGATTGCCGCTACCTCTGGCACTGTTACTGTTAGCGATACCGTCTACACCAACGGTGAGGCCACATACACCCTGACCCTGAGCGACGCTCTGGACGAAGGCACCTACACCATCACCCTGTCCGCCACTGACAAGGCGGGGAATCCGACAGACGAATCCTCCGATACCGCTACCGTGATCGTGGATAAGACCGCGCCGACGGTTGAGTCTGAAACGTTTACGGTGACAACGACTGACGAAAACAACGAATCAACGACAACAAATCTGACAACTGGTGACAATGACTATTACACCGTAACCGGCGACTTTACCTACTCCGTGACACTCACGGACGAAGTGTCCGGGGTAAACACGGATGCGGAGATTAAGGCAATTCTGATCGATTCCGAAGGCAATGAAGTAAGTACCTGGAGTCCTTCCTTGAGTACGAATGATGATACAGTAACGCTTACGATTTCCGTATCCCCCAAAACCCTTGGCCTTGAAGACGAGGAGACCTATCAAATCGAAATCACCGGCATAGCAGACAACGCCGGAAATAAGTACACCACGACCACCGGGACTGGATGGAGTGCAACCACGGTGGAGGCGTATTACTCCGCCAGCTTCCTGTATGAAAAAGGCATCCCGAACGCCACGGTGACAGTACAAGCCACCGGTGAGGATACAAATACATACACGGATCCGAGCGGTAATCTGTATTACAACGGTAACGTTGAAGTAACGCTAACAGTTGAGACAGGTACAAGTGTGGCCTGGACTGAAACAGAAACGAGTGGTTATTATACCTCGAATCAAGTTACATTAACGATCACAGACAAGGATGGGGCAGATGTCACCAGCAAAGTGGCGTCCTTCACTGGCTTCGAAATTGTTGAAGATGAAGACAGTAAGACAGATACCCATACCGCCACCTTCACCCTTTCTGCGAGCGCAAATAAGTACACCATCACGCTGACCGTGGAAGACGATTCCAGCACTAGCGAAAATAAAGAGGACACTAAGGTCGTCATCTTTGACACCGAGTATCCCACCGCGACGGTAAAAATCGACAGAACAGAAACCACCGATATGACCACCACCTGGGCGCAGTCCCACACTGTGGCGGTGACGTTTGAAGACCCGGCTGTTGCTGATGGCGTGGCCGGTTCCGGCGTTAACACCAGCACAATCGTTTATTACATTGAGGCCAGCGACGACTACAGCACCGCCAATTTGACGGGTATTGAGGTGGGGTCGGAAAGTAGCCCGATTGCCTATACCTCCGGCGATGAGCTGACCATCGCCGCCAACGATGACGCGACCTTCGAAGGAACCCTGTACATCGTTGCCACCGACAATGTGGGGAATGTAAAGACCGTGGAAATCCCCCTGGCCCTGGACGCCGATGCGCCTGACGTGACGGTTGGCGCGCCGTACTATGCGGCTGACTCCGAGGATGAGGATAGCGAGAATACTTACCTGACCGCTGCCGACGATGGCACCTACTATGCCAACCAGGAAGTCACCTATGATCTGTCCGTCACCGACGTTGAGCTTGCAAGCGTCACCGTTACGGTGACAAACCCGGATGCCAGTGAAGAAGATGGAGCTACTATTTTCACCCAGACCTTCACCTGGAATTCTGAGGACAAAGAGTGGACAACAGACAAAACCGAGAGCGAGATTGTTTCTATCGAGGCAAATAACACCAGCGCTGATGAATGGACTGCAACTCTGACAATCGAGGCAGGGGATGAAACCACCACCTATATGGTGGCCGTTACCGCCGAGGATTCTTCCGGCAACGATGGTTCCGACAGCTCCACCCTGGTGATGGACGTAGAAGAGCCAGACGCTGATGTAACGTATCAGGGAAGTAAAAATGGGAAGTTTTTCTCAACGAATCTTGAATATGCCCTGACTGCCGCTGATGAGTCTCTTCTGGACACGGTTGTTGTCACTGTTACAGCAGGAGACAATACCTATACGCTGACGTACACATATAGCAAAGAAAATGGGTGGGAGAAAACAACGTCTGGATCCTTGAACTTCGTTACCGTTGACGTAAAAGAAAACCAGAACAACGGCTCAAAAAGCTGGAACGCTACCCTGACCATCAGTGCTTGGGGGGATGTTGATAGCACCGACTTTAGAGTTGAAATAGTATCCACCAATAAGGCCGGAAACAGTAGCGACGACACCGAAGAGCAGGCCATAGATAACGTTGCCCCGGTTGTTGACGTTGACACACCCACCGGCTACACTGGTACTGTAACAATCGAGGGCGAGGGTGACGAGAATGATGTAACCGTGTATTACTCCAACACGGATGTCATCTACAGTCTGACCGCTTCTGACACCAACCTGGACAAAATTGTTGTTACCGTGACCGAGGACGGCAATGAAATCACCTACACCTACAGCGTAACAAATGAAGATACGGGTGAAGGTGAATGGGTGACGACCGATACCCCACCCGATGCAGTTACAATAGATGTAAGCGGAGATAGCACTGCTACCGACTGGAGTGCTACGCTGACAATCAAGGCCACCGAGAAAACCGCTGCTGACACCTATGTTGTGACAGTCAAGGCATACGACAAGGCTGAACCGGCGAATGAGGGTAACGACACCTCCGACACCCTGATCATCGACACCGTAGACCCGGTTCCGACCATCACTGGGCCGAACGACTATAACGGCGAGGACTATTACTCCAGCACCAACGTCACCTATGACCTGGCGGTCGTGGACGAGAACCTTGACGAAGAGCTGATCACCGTGCTGGTAAACGACGTGGATGTGAGTGAGCTTGCCGATGTTACCCTTGGCACGTGGCAGCAGGATGGAAACACCTGGACGAACACCGTGACCATCGCGGCTTCGGAGAATGTTGCGTCCACAGACTACACCGTCACCCTGACCGCCAAAGACTATGCGGGCAACGAGCCGACGGAACCCACTATATCCGACACTGTTGTCATAGACACCGTTGACCCGGTCGCTACCGTTGGCACGCCCAGCGGCACCGACGGCTATGAGGACTCCGTCTATTACGCAGGCGCGGGCAGCGAA
Source organism: Oscillospiraceae bacterium (assembly GCA_021202795.1). Classification (GTDB taxonomy): domain Bacteria; phylum Bacillota; class Clostridia; order Oscillospirales; family Oscillospiraceae; genus CAJOIG01. Next base: position 20,056 of record JAJQCH010000034.1, on the reverse strand, counting down.
GTTACCTACAGCCTGACCGCCACAGACGCGAACCTCAACAACGAGATTATCGTCGTGACGGACGGAAATGACAAAACTCTCTTCTACTACGACACGCTGGGCGATGACAGCCTGACCCAGGGGAACATTTCCCTGACCATCCACACCAGCAACGTGTCCGCCTGGACGGCCACCCTGACCATCACGGCCCAGGACGGTGTGGATACCTCCAATTACCAGGTATACCTGTTGGCGCAGGATAAGGCATATAACTACGATGACGACACCTCTGAATTCCTGGTCATCGACACCGTAGCACCCACCGTCACCTATACGGGCTACAGCGGAAACGTCTACGCTTCTGACTACTACGCCAACACCACCGGCAAGGTGTCCAACTCCGGGGACAGCACCTACTATGTGTTCGCCGCCTCCGCGACGACCGACCTTCATGTGACTGTCACCGTCACCGACGCCAACATCGACATGACCGGCAAGCAGATCACCGTCACCCGGTACAGCTCCCTGGCCAATGCGGAGAGCCAGACCGGCGGTTCCGTGGACTATGTTCCCACCGACTGGTCGTCCAGCGCGGACGGCACGACCTGGACGCAGACCGTCACCATCCCCGCCAACGCGCAGGAGGGCTATTATGTCCTGACCCTGACGGCGACGGACAAGGCGGCCAACGCCTACGACACCGATTCCGTGGGCGAGAACACCGGCGCGACGGATAACGTTCTGGTGAACGACACCACCGCTCCCACCGTTACCGCCTCCGTGACGAACCCGACCAACATCGGCTCCTACGGCGGGAAGAACGTCTATTACGTCACCGCCAGCGGAAACCTGGCCGTTACCTTCTCCATCAGCGACAACAACGACCTGCTGACCAATGCAAACGGGGACAATTCCTCCTACAGCTTCACCCTGTATAAATACGCCAGCGCCAGCAGCGCCAGCGTCGTCACCGTTCCCGCCTCCGCCGGCAACTTCAGCGGCTGGAGCGGCTCCGCCACCAGCAAGACCGGCACCTACACCCTAGATCGCTCGGCCCTGGGCCTGTCCGACGGCATCTACGCCGTAGAGCTGACCGTGACCGACCAGGCCGGGAACAGCACCACCTATCTCAGCGATTATCTGGTCATCGATACCACCGCCCCCACCGGGCAGATCGAGGCCGGCGGCTCCGGGTTCAGCGGCTTCTGGCAGAACCTGCTGTCCACCATCACCTTCGGCCTGTACAGCAACGACGGCATCAACTACACCCTGTCCTGGGACGACAACTCCGACAGCTTCCTGAACAGCTCCGAGGGCGTCAAGTCCGTGAAGTATGCGATCTATGACCTGGCCAGCGGCTCTCAGGCCTATACCACTGCTTCGGCTCTGGCCGCCGCCACGGACGTGACCTGGCAGTCCGTCAGCAACGTCTCCGCCGACAGCACCAGCGCCAGCGTGGGCAATGACGACAAGTTCGTCATCTACCTGTGCATCGAGGACATGGCCGGAAATGTGACCTACATTTCCTCTGACGGTCTGATCACCGAGAACGACCCGTCCCAGATCAACAGCGACACCACCGACCCGGAGATCCTGGTGACGGTCGCCAACGAAAACGGCAACACCAGCGGCGTGCATGACAGCAGCGTCTCCCTGGGCGTGGAGATCGTGGAGTACCCGAATATCACCTTCTCCGGCATCGACCAGAGTACCATCGCCTATACAATCTCCGACGGCTATGACGGCACGGTGAGCCTTTCCACCACCGACGGCAGCGGCATGACCTTCAGCACCAACTCCGACGGCCTGAAGGGTTCCGGCAACCAGACGGTCGTGGTCAGCGTTCCCGAAGGGTACGAGAGCGACCAGATCTATCTGACCGCCACCGTCACCGATAACGCCGGCAACGCCAAGACGGTGGAATACACCGCCCTGAACGTGGATAACCGCACGCCCACCGCCACCGTCACCTATGACAACAACACGTCCTATAACGACTATTACTTCAACTCCGCCCGCGTGGCCACCATCGTGATCCAGGAGATGAACTTCGATGCCTCCAACACCCAGGTGACGACGGAGGGCAGCCTGAGCGGCTGGACCACCACCGGCACAGGCAGCGAGACCACCAACACCGCCACCGTCACCTATAACCAGGACGGCGACTACACCATCACCATTCAGTCCACCGACCTGGCGGGTCACACCATGACCGACGGCGATGTGGTGTATGAGGGCGTGGCCACCCAGCGCTTCACCATCGACATGACCGCCCCCACCGTTTCCGTCACCTTCACCGATGCGAGCGGCAACACGGTTCCCAGCGGCGGCTATGCCAACAGCACCGTGACGGCCACCATCACCGTGGTGGAGCATAACTTCGACGCAAGCTCCGCCACCAGCGGCATCCACATCACCCGCGACGGCGAGACCTACACCCCCAGCATTAGCTGGAGCAACAACGGAGACGTTCACACCGCCGTCATCACCTTCACCGAGGAAGAGGGCGCGTACTACACCTTCGACATCAGCTTCGTCGACCTGGCCAACAACCAGAGCGCGGCCTTCTCCACTCAGTCCTTCTATGTGGACACCATGGCCCCGGAGATCGTGGTGGATAACATCTCCAACAACAGCGCCAACAACGCCGCCGTGATCGCCCCGGTGATCACCATCACCGATAAGTATTACGACGAGGCCAACGTCACCGTCACCCTGACCGGCGCGAAGACCGGCGTCGTGGCCAACGCCTACACCGTTGAGGACATTGAAAATGGCCAGCGGTTCATCTTCAATAACATCGAGGACGACGACATCTACACCATCACCGTTACCGTGACCGACCTGGCCGGGAACGTGGTAGAGACCATGTATGTCACCGACTCGGAGGAAAGCACCGACAACCTGACCTTCTCCGTCAACCGCAACGGCTCCACCTATCAGGTGGACGAGGACACCGCCGCCCTGCTGGAAAGCTATTATGTAAGCAGCATCGACGACGATGTGGTGATCGAGATCATCAACGTCGATCCCATCGAGGACATCGTGATCACCGTCACCAGAGGCCTGCTCCGCTCCTGGGATCTGACCGAAGGCGAGGACTACACCATCGTGGAGGAGGAGATCACCGGCGGCTACCGCTACACCATCACGATCTTCAAGGAGGTCTTTGATGAGGACGGCGCCTACTCCATCTCCATCTACACGGAGGACGCCGCGGGCAACACATCCACCAATAACACGGCAAACGACGACCAGGCCATCCAGCTTGACTTCTATCTGGATTCGGAAGGCCCCATCATCGTTCTGAACGACCTGGATAAGAATGGCCGGTATAACTACAGCGCCTATGATGAGGCCAGCGTTTCCGTCACCGACGCCACCCTGGAGGAGATCACCGTTGACATCATCTATCAGGACGGCACCGGCACGAAGACCTACACCTGGGGCGAGGAGGAGATCTACGCCGAGGACTTCACCGGCACCTTCATCGCCACCCTGGACGAAGAGAAGGCCATTGCGGAAAGCACCAGCCAGATCCGAATCGAGATCTCGGCCAGAGATAAGGCCGGCAACGTGGCCTATGGCCCCGTGGACGAGGAGACCAACGAGGTGGACGATAACTACTACTTCACGGTATCTACGAACCCGTTCGTCCGCTTCTTCGCCAACAAGCCTCTGTTCTATGGCACCATTGCAGCCCTGATCCTGATCATCCTGCTGATCATCCTTCTGATCGTCCTGCGCAGGAAAAAATCCGAGGAAGAGGAGACGGGAGAGACCGTCCAGGAAGACACCAAGGGCAAGGAGAAGGCAGAGAAGTAAATAATAACCCAAGCACCGACTAAATGCTTCGGCTGCGCCTGCGGGTGGATCATCCGCAGGCCGGTCGGAGGGGGCCGCTTCGGCGGCTCCCCACAACAGAAGAGGGGTTCGGTTTATTGGTCTGCCTCCCGGCATACAGCGAAAATGATTTCATCACCGGTACTCCCGATCGAGTGCCGGTGATTCTTATTATCCGCCGCAAAAAGCCGCGGCGGCGCGCGGAGGTGCAGACATTGACAAAAAAGGGATTCGCAGCGGCTTTTACCGTCGTGCTGCTTCTGCTTTCCATGCTGCTGGGAACGGCGGCTGCGGCGGAGGAATATGTCTTCACCGCAGAGGAGGCGGCGGAGACGGAAAACGTCTATGTCGGTCAGCTTCAGGAACGGCTGACGGAGCTGGGCTATTACACCGGCGGACAGACCATGCTCTATGACGCCGCCACGCAATATGCAGTATACCGCTTCTGCCAGCTCAACGGCCTGACCTATTCCAGCCAGGGCGTGACGACGGAGATCTGGAACGCCGTCATCAGCGACAGCGCCGCCGCGCTGGCATCGGAGGAGGACATCTATCAGGACATCGCCTATGGGGATACCGGCAGCGCCGTGCTTACGCTGCAAACCCGGCTGAAGGAGCTTTCCTATTACACCGACGGCGCGGAGCTGGATCCCGGCGTCTTCGACGAGGGAACCCAAAAGGCAGTGGAGACCTTCTGCCAGGTGAATCAGGTGACGTACAGCGGCACCGGCGTCAGCGCCGCCGTGCAGTATATTATCTATTCCGACGGGGCCGTCAGCTATACGGATCGGGATAAGGGTACCATTTCCCAGCGCCTTTCCAACTATATGACCGGCAGCGTGTCCATGCTGGGGAGCAGCGTCCCCGTGTATCTGCTGTGGATTTGCAGCGTGATTCTGGTGGTATTGATCCTGGTGCTGTGCATATTCTTCTTTGTGCCGGGAAAGGAAAAGCAGCCGCAGGGGCCGCAGCAGCCGCCGGTATACTGGCGGAAAAGCGGCGCGCTACGCGACGATTCCTCCGTCCTGACCCAGGGCAAGACCCATGATACCTCCAAGGCGATGATGGACGTCCAGATCCGCTTTCAGAATAAGGTGAAGAACCTCCAATGCCCCTGCGGAACGACGGTGACGATCGGCCACGGCGGCTGCACCATTCCCCTGGATAACCGGGACGTCACGGCGTCCCACGCCCACTGCGAGCTGTATTACCGGGGCGCGGTTTTAATGCTGCGGGATCACTCCGCCAACGGCACCTATGTGAACGGGCGGCTGGTACATAACGCAGAGTGCCGAATCTATAGCGGAACGCAGTTGGGCGTTGGACAGCATCAGATTTACATTCAGTTTTAGGGAAGAAAGCGTGGAATCTATTGAGTCGTAAACAAGCAATCTGCTATCTTATTGTGGCGCTTCTGGCGATAGCTGTGGGGCTTTTCTTCCTGGCGCTTCTCATCAGCGTGTGGGTTATGCTGCTGGTAGTTCTGCTGCTGGTTCTTGCGGTGGGACTGCTGCTGCGGTGGAAGCCGGATCTGTTTCAGGTTTTCCGAAAGCAGAGCAGCGGGGCCTATCCACCCTTTCTCAGGGCGGCGGCAGCCGCCAGGCGGAGCGGCAGCCTATCCCCGGCCTGATCCTGATCGGGCTGAATACCCCTGCCAGCGTGCAGATTGTTATTGACAAGGCGAAGTTTTCTCTGGGCCGGGATCCCAAGTGCGACTATGCCCTGACGAGCTGCGCCGATATTAGCCGTGTCCACGCCGTTATCCAATACGATCAAAAGCATCAGGTCATGACGGTGACAGATAAAGACAGCCACAATGGCACATTTTTAAATAATGTCCGCCTGGAGCCGGGGAAGCCCAAGAAAATATCAGACGGCGACCTGCTTCAGCTTGGCACGCTGCGCTTCACCGTTCAGTCTGCACGGTACTGACGGCGGGAGCGCTTATATGCGCAATGAAAAAGACGAGAGGTGACGGCTGTGTTTTACGCCTGGATTTTTTTTGAAAACCGATTTAAGGACGTCTATCTTCCCGCTACCTCCCGGTGGTCGGAGAACATTGCGGTGTTCCATTCGGAAACCGGCTGGGATCGGGATTATTTTATTCCCATCCGGGCGCTGGATGGGAAGTGCTATGTCTCCCACGGGGAGAAATTTCATTGGATGGATCAGGAACCGGGAGTGGATGAGCTGCCGGTCACGGACGGCGTCCACTATTTCATGTCCAACGGCAAAAATCGCATTGGGCTGACCTTTGCAAGCTGCAAAAAATCGGACACGGCCTTTAAGAAATTTCTCCTTCCTGCCAGCGGAGAAACCGTGCTGGGGCGCGGCCCGGACTGCGACCTGCAGGTGCGGGCGGATCTGGAGCTGGTATCCAAGCGGCAGGGCGTTTTTACTGTCAAGCCGGACGGCTCCTGTGTCTATACGGATGCGGGAAAAAACGGCAGCTATCTCAACGGACTGTCTCTGGTGTCCGCTTCCACCCGGCTGCGGTTTGGAGATGTGATCACGCTCAGCTCAGGCATCAAGTTTATTTATCTGGGAAAGCTCCTGGCGGTCAACCGCATGAGTACCTTTGCCCACATCAGTCTTCCTTTGTGCGACCCGCCCGTTTCCAACCCGGAGATGGAGGAACGCCTGGTTCCCTCGGTGCAGATCCAGTTTCACCGGGCGCCCCGTTTCGTGCCGAAGGCGGACGCCAGCGATGTGCGCATCGAGCCGCCCATGGACAAGCAGAACCAGCAGCAAAATCCCCTTTGGCTGACCATTGGCCCGTCCTCCACCATGGTTCTCCCTATGATGATGGGCGCGGCCATATCCAGCTCACGGGGCGGGTATATGGGCGCGGGCCTGGCCATGGTCGGCACGGCCTCTGTGCTGGCGGTCTTTTGGGGTCTGCTGAACTATCGGTACCGCAAAAAACACGCCGCGGAAATAGAAGAAGCGCGGGTGTCGAAATATTATCTCTATATCACCCAGGCGGAAAAATTCCTTCAGGATCTGTCGGCCCAGGAGCGTAAGCGGCTTTTGGAAACCCGTCCCACGGTGGAGGAGTGCGCCCATTTTCCACAGAGCAGCAGCAGTTATCGCCTTTGGGAGCGTATGCCCACCCATGAGGATTTCATGTCCGTGCGCATCGGACTGGGGAGAGTCCCCCTGCCCAATAAAATTATTGTGGACGACGTAAAGCTCTCCGTTATCGACGACCCTCTGCGGGATGAGCCGTCCCGCCTGGCGGAGACCTATGGCTATATGAGCAATGCCCCCATTACCGTGAACCTGCGGGAGGAGACGATTTTGGGCATTTTGGGGGATAGCATGGCCACGTCCCTGGCTCAGAGCATCCTGCTTCAGCTTGCCGCCCTTCACAGCTATCACGATGTCCGCATTGCGGTCATCACGGAGGAGAGCGACCAGTCCCGCTGGGCCTGGGCCAGGTGGCTGCCCCATGTATTCTCCTCGGAGGATCGGGAGCTGCGCATGGTGGTTTCCGAGGACAATGCGGTGCAGGAGGTGCTGGCTTATCTGGATGGGGTTCTGATACAGCGCCGCGAGTCTGCGGAGGAGGAGAAGTCGGAGGGCGCCGACGGCGGGAGCCTGCCTCTGCCCCATTATGTGGTGTTTTGCACAAAGCCCGATCTGCTGGACAACAAGCCCATTCTTCGGCATATGCTGACAAACGCCTGGGGCATGACCCTGGTGCTGATTTCCACCAGTATGGAAATGCTGCCAAAGGAGTGCCGCATTGTGCTGGACGCCTCGTCCAACCCCGGTTCTGTCTTTACCGCCGAAGGGGATATTACGAAGGTGGATTTTGAATATCCCAACCTGGCCTTGGCGGCCGGCTTTTCCCATATGGTGGCCCCGCTCCGTGTCAAGGACTCGGCGGAGAGCGCGGCCATCCCTTCCATGGTCTCCTTTTTGGATATTTACGGCGTCCGTCAGATCGAGAGCCTGGACGTATGGCGGTTCTGGAATGAGAATCACGCCTACGAGGGGCTGCGCTCCATCATCGGCCTGCGGGCCGGTTCACAGCCCTTCGTGCTGGATATATCCGATAAATCCCATGGGCCGCATGGCCTGGTGGCGGGAACCACAGGTTCCGGCAAGAGCGTTATGCTCCAGACCTATATTCTTTCTCTGGCGCTGAACTACCACCCGGATCAGGTGCGGTTTATCCTCATCGACTATAAGGGCGGCGGCATGGCGGAGGAATTTCGGCGGCTGCCCCATGTGACGGGGATCATCGACAACCTGCAAACGGGCAACACCATCGCCAGAGCCCTGGCTTCTATCCAGGGCGAAATCCATCGCAGGGAAAAGCTGTTCCGCAAGGTGGGTGTCAGCAGCATAGACGATTATATTCGCTTTTTCTACGACGATCCGGCGGAGGAACGGCTGCCCCATCTAATCATCATCGTAGACGAGTTTGCCGAGCTGAAGGCGGATCAGCCGGACTTTATGCAGGAGCTGATCAGCGCCTCCCGTGTGGGCCGCTCTCTGGGTATTCATCTGATTTTGTCTACACAGAAGCCCTCCAATTCCGTTTCTGACGAGATCTGGGCCAACTCCAATTTCCGTATATGCCTGCGCGTGCAGAGCCGCAGTGATTCCATGGAAATGCTGCGCCGTCCAGACGCGGCCTATTTGCGCAACAGAGGGCGCTGCTATGTGCAGATCGGAAACGATGAGATATTCGAGCAGGTGCAGACCAGCTACAGCGGCCTGACCTACGATCCGGAAAAGCCTTCGGAAACAGAGATTCCCCATCTGCTGGACAACGCCGGACGCTTTGTTTCCGTCAAACGCGCGCCCAGCACCGCCTCCGAGCGGGAACAGACCCAGATGGACGCGGTGCTGGGGCTGATCATTCAAACGGCCAGGGATCACGGCCTGCCGGAGTCCTATCACCTTTGGATGGAAGAGCTGTCCGCCGCCGTTTTCCTGCGGAGCATACCCGGTACGGCCCTGGCGGAACGGACGATTTGGGCCGGGCCAAATACAGGGGAGGAGCTGCGCGCTATCTATGCCCTGGCGGACGATGTGGCAAACCAGCGGCACTTCCCCGTGTGGATAGATCTGCTGGCGGAGCGCAACTATATGGTGGTGGGCATGGTCTCCACCGGCAAAACCACCTTTATGCAGACGGTGGCTATGGCCTTTGCCCTGCGGTACAGCCCGGACGCCGTGCAGATGTATGTTTTAAGCCTGTCCAGCCGGAATTTAAGCTGCCTGGCCGCCCTTCCTCATGTGGGAGAGATCATATACGGGGAGGAGGACGAGGAGCTTTTCCGCCTGCTCCGCCTGCTGGAGGAGGAGGACAAGCGCCGCCGCACCCTGTTTGCAGAGGCGTCTACAGACAGCTTTCAGGAATACAACCACTCCTGCAACATGAACGGGAGCAAGCCGGTTCCCGCTATTATCGTGTTTGTGGATCGCTTCGCCCAGCTTACGGAAATGGTGCAGAGCAGCGACGAGTTCACCCAGCTTGTCAATACCCTGGTGCGGGAGGCCAGCGGGCGGGGCATCTTTTTCATCGTCTCCGCCATGCGGGCCAATGAGATTCCCTATAAAATCCGGGACTGCTTCAAGGGCGTTGGCCTGCAAATCAACGACCGCACAGATTACCCGGAGATCGTGGGAATGAGAATGCCCTCGGATATGCCGGACATCGCCGCCCTTTCTGGCCGTGGTCTGGTGGAAATAGACGAGTCGCTGTATGAGATTCAAATCGCCCTGGCCGGCTCCAGCCCCTCTGACGCGGAGCGGGCGGCGGATATTGCCCAGATGTGTCAGGCGCTTTCAGAGAGATGGCAGGGCGAGCGTCCGGCCAATATCCCGCGCATCCCGGAGCATCCCGCCTATACCGACCTGGTAACTACGCCTCAGTATCAGGCAATGCTTTCCGACCCGTGGCTGTTCACCTTTGGCTACAACGTGAACACGGGTACGCCGGAGGCGATTCACCTGGACAGGAGCTATTCCTTCCTGATTTCCGGAGGCTGGCAGAGCGGCAAAACGAATCTGCTTCAGCTCATCGCCCGACTGTGGCATGACCGGGACGCCAATCTGTGCGTGGTGGCCGATGAGGCATGGATAAAGCTGTGTCAGCGGCTGAATGTGACCTGCTATGATCAGGCAAGTCCGGCATGGGAGGAGTATATCGTTTGGCTCAACGAGGAGATCAAGAGCCGAAATCAGATGCGCAAGGCGGCCCAGGCCGTGGGCCAGGAGGAGCTTGACAAGCTGGTGCGTAGCTGGACACCGGTGGTCATCATCGTGGATGATATAGACAGCTTTATCAAGAAGAACTCCGACGTGGCGAATCGTCTGTTCGCGGAGGTGTCCCGCCGGGCCGCCAAGTTTGCCATTTACTTTTTCGCCTCTATTTCCCACAGCGCCTACGCTCAGAACCGAATGTTGGAGCCGCTTGCATCGCTGGCAAAGCAGCAGCGGGGCGTGGCGCTGGGTGGCAAGCTGAACGAGTGTGACCCCTGGAATATGCAAATGCCCTTCTCCAGAAAAAATGTGTCCTTCCCCTTGGGCGAGGGCTATCTCATCTGCAACGGTGCGGCCACGCATATCGTTGTGCCGCAGGCAGAGGATGCAGAGGGGTAAGCGGATATGCTGCCAGTTTTGATTTATGAGACGGATGACGGCGCAAGGATGGAGATTCTCTCTCTGCTCAATGGGTTCGCGCAAGCTCATGGCCGCCGATTTTCCGTGCTGGGAAACACCGACTCGCTGGAGGAGGCGGATTTCTGCCTGAAGTCAGAAAGCGGTATTCTGCTGCTGATATTGGGTGTCAACGGTGCGGCAGATCCAGGCTTTCGCTCTGTCCAACTGGAAAGCCTGGCCAACCGCACCAATCGGGACAGCTATGCCCTGTACTGGCTTCACAATCTGGAGGATTTGCCGGGGCTGACCGCCCGGTGCCTGCATCCTGTGGGCTTTGTGTTGCCGCCGCCGGATAAAGCCCATGTGGAGGCCATCTTCCAGCGCGTGTTTGGCGATTATGATTCTCTGTCCGACGGGGCGGAGGAGCGGTTCATCTCGCTGCAAAGCGGCGGCGCCATTTACCGACTTGCCATGGACAGCATTGATTATATCGAGGCACTGGACAAAAAGCTGAATATCTGGACCAAGCGCCAATGTCTGACCGTCTATGCCAAACTTGGCCAGATGGAGCAGCTTTTGGGGGAGCGTTTTTTCCGCTGTCACCGCTCCTATCTGATTAATTATACCCATTTGGAGAGCGCGGACTTTGCCGCCATGGAGATTTGCCTCCAAAGCGGCGTCCGGCTCCCTTTGTCCCGTTCCTATAGGGACGGGCTGAAAAGTCGGATGCTGAAGGAGGGGGCCGCAGATGAAACTTGACAGCGTGTCTTATATATATTCTCAGCCGGAGCTGGCTGCGCTGCTGGCGCTGGTAGGCTGTCAGTCGGTACCCTTCTTTTCCGGCGGAGAGGCGGACGCCAGGGCGGGGCTGGATTCTCTGGAGGAGAGTCTTCTTCTCAGCCGGAGAGAGGATCATGCCGCCGTAGACCGGGTGGCCGCGTTTCTTGCCCTGCGGATTGGGGCCTGCGGGCAGTGCCTGTGTCTTGATGGCGGGGCGGATAAGCCCTGGTTTCTGGGTCTTTTCTATGGAGAGGACGCCAGCATCCTGCTGGCCTTGCGCCGGGAGCAGTGGATCATAACGCCCTATCAGGGCTACGACCAGGCCAGGGACGGCTTTGTCAAGGAAATACCTGCCCAAACCGAAGGGCTGACGGCCTGCCTTCAAAACAAGGCCGGTCTCTGGCGGCGTCCCGGCCCCTTCGAGGGCGGCGCCGCCGGACGGCAGAGCTTTCTCCAGGCCGCGGACTGGGTTCGGGACAATACGTCTCCCCAGGGAAAGGAACAGTCTTTATGGAAACCATGATCGTGGAAATATCTGTGCCGGCTATCAGCCGAAGCTTTGATTTTCAGCTTCCGGCCTCCGGCCTGGTCGGCGACGTGATTGCGGAGATCACCCGTACGCTGGAACAAACCCAACTGGGGCTGTCCTTTGACCAGCATTATCCCATGCTCTGCCATTTAGACGATGGCCGGATACTGGCCCCGGACGACACCCTGGCGGCGGCGGGGGTTTACGACGGAGTGCAGTTGATGCTGATTTGATATTGCCGCTGAAATGAAAGCGGCCTTTGTCATTCACGGCAAAAATCCTGCCGTTCGTCGGGTTTGATTGCGCGGAAAGCGCGTTTATGGCATACTGCATACAGAACACGAAATCCCACAGGGATGTGGAACCAATTAAACAATTAAGGAGGACATATACATGATCGAATGGGCTGTGGAGGCGGCGAAGCTGGTTGGGGCTGAGGCGGAGATCCTCCAGGCCGTGCAGGCCTATAAGGATGCTGTCAACAAGGCCAAGTCCGCCGCAGACGCTCTGGCCGCCGACTGGGAGGGCGACGCCCAGGTGGTGTTCGTGGAGGAGCAGGCCAATGCCTATCAGTGGCATATGAGCATTTCCGATATTGTCAGCGCCTTCGCCGAAACACTGAAGGACACTGCCTCCAAGTATGAAACTGTGGAGCAGACCATCACCAACATCATCACCGGTCGCTGAACGGATAACGGGATAAGGAGGAATAACGAAAATGGCTGAGATCATTAAAGTATCTACTGAGGAAATGCGGGAAACCGTTACCCAGTTTGTTTCCGCACAAGCTTCCCTGCAGTCGGCCTACGAGTGGATGGATCGGGCTGTGAGGGTTTTGGATAGCTGCTGGAAGGGCGCTGCCTATACTGCCATGAGAACCCAGTGGAATCTGACCTACAAAAACATCGAGCAGGCGAATGAAAAAATGCAGGACGCCATCGACGAGCTGAACGAGTCCGCGGATCTGTTCGACGCCAGCGAAACCGGCCTGACCAGTATTTTCACTTCCCTGGATATGGGAACCTCGCCCTTTGAATAATCCGCTTCGGCAGAGGCATCCAGAAAAGGGGGACGCAACATGAGTACGGAATATGACTCCAAAAAAATTCGCAGTCTGGCAGCCCAAATCGGCAAGACGGCGGACGCGGTTTCTGACGTGAACAGCACCACCCTGAAAAGCGTGCAGAGCGAAATGCCGGAAAACTTCAAGGGCAGTGCGGCCACTGCATTGCAGGACTCCGTCAGCGAGCTGATGGCGGATATAAATACCGTCAGCGCCATGCTCAACGATATTAAGGGAGCCTTAAATTCCCTGGCCGCCCGTGTGGAAAGGGCAGATCAGCAGGCCAAGAGCATCGTTCAATCCAAATGATCTTATTTCATTCCAGAGAGGGGAGGCGTTACGGAGCATGAGCGAGATTATATGGGACAGTCAGTCGCTGGAGAATATTGTCGCGCTGCTTCGCAGGGCCGCCAGTGAGCTGGACGATCAGTGCGCCGCCCTCCGCTCGATTCGCGCGGAGATGAGCGAGACGTTTAAAGACAATGCCGGTGCGTCGCGGCGCATCATGGAGCGGACGGACGCCGTCATTCAAAAGACCTCCCGGCTGGAGGAGCGAAGCGACGTTCTGTCTGACAGCGTGGAACGGGCCAGCGAGATGATCGCCGCCGCAGAACGCTCCATTGCGGGCCTGGTGGACAGCGCAGGCGAGAAGACCGTATCGGCTATTCCTTATGGCGGATGGGAAAGATTTGCCATGCTTATCGGCCATGTGACGTTCACCACTACGCCGCCAAGCGTTTCCGGCATCACCCCGGCGTGGCTGGAGGAAGCGGCGGAGCAGGCGCTTTCTCAGGGATGAATGTCATTCACGGCAAAAATCCTGCCGTTCGTCAGGTTTGATTGCGGACGGCGCAGAGAAACGATATACTGTATACATAAGAAGAAAACCTAAGACCTAAGACCTAAAACCAAATACCAAATAACATTTATCAGGAGGAATTTTATCATGGCATCCAGAATTGAGGTAACGATTTCCGAGCTGCAAAGCGCAGCCACCAAAATCACCGAGGCAGCGTCTGACTATCAGAGCGCGGCGGACACCCTGAAGGCAGCGGCGGACGAGCTGGCCGCTACTTGGGAGGGCGATTCCCAGGTGGCCTTCGTGGCGGAGCAAGAGGCGGCTTATGAGTGGTATAAGAAGATGGCGGCCCTGTGCGAGGAATACGCCCAGTCTATGAATACCGCTGCCGAGCGTTATGTGGAGACGGATACCGAGGCGGCCAGCACCATTAAGGCCCGGTAAGATCTAAAAAGTTTCACGATTTCTACTTACTTATTTATTTAACAGGAGGATATTACAATGGCAGACATTATTCATGTATCTACAGAGGAACTCCGCAACGCGGTTTCTAAATATAACACCTGCAAGAGCCAGCTTCAGATCGCCTATCTGACCATGTCCAACGCGGTGCGCACGGTGGACTCCACCTGGAACGGCGACGCCAGCGAGGCGTTTAAGGCCCAGTTCGATCTGATGTACAAGAACCTGGAACAGACCGAGGAGAAGGTTCAGGACGCGGTGGATGAGCTGACCCAGGCTGCCGACATCTATGACGAGATCGAGCAGACCAACACCAGCACCTTCCAGGGCCTTGACCAGGGAACCAGCCCCTTCGATTCCTGAACCACGGGAGCCTGACGGGACAGAAGGAACCGGCATAACGGGCGGCGGATGCGCTCCGCCGCCCATCGGGTTTATTTGCCGGAAGGAATAAGGATGTGTGTGGACATCCAGACTGTGATGGAGGCCCATTATGGAAGATCGGGTCATTGTCGATTTCGACGCCCTTGACCGCATAGCAGGAAAATTAAAGACGGCAGGCAGCGAGCTGGAGTCCGCCGGAAAGCTTCTCTCCGCCAGCAGCCTTTCAAGCGCCGGCGGCGCATATCTGCGGCTGTCCGGCTGCGGCGCGTCGCTGCAAACAATAGGCGGCTGCGTCAGCGCCGGTACCGTGGCCCAGGCTGTGACCAGCTATCGGGCGGCTCTGAACCGCATCAGCGCCTATTCCAGCAATCTGGCCTCCGCCGTCAGCACCACCGCCTCCCTGTTCAGAAGCGCGGAGAGCGGGTCAACCACTGCTGCCACCGCCGTCCCCGTCGGCGCTGCCGCTACCATTGCCGCTGCCGCCGCTACCTCCCCATTGTGGGACTGGCTTGGCTATGAGCTGGACGATGGTAGCGTGACCGCAGGGCTTGGAAAGGCAAGCGCTAGTGGAGGAGACGACTATCTTTCTGGGGAGGTTAACGCCTACCTTGGGAAAGCCAAGGCGGAGGCAAAGCTGAAGGCCAGCCTGATGAAGGGCGAGGTAAAAAAGGAGTATAAAAACGGCGAATGGACGGAAAAAGAGGTCTTTACCGTTCTGAATCTGGAGGCCGCCGCAGGCGCATCCGCCTCTGTTTTGTCGGCTGACGCCACAGCCAGCGCCGGAAATAATTGGCTTGGCAGCGAGCTTAAAGTGGAGGGATCCGCAGGTAATGCCAGTGTAGAGGCGAAGGGGCAGGTGTCCGTTGGCGAGGACGGTATCAACGCTGTTGTGAAGGGCGAGGCGATGGTATCCGCCGTAGAGGGCGAGGTGTCCGGCACGGTGACAATTCTCGGCATAGAATTTACGGCAAAGGCCGGTGGCTATGCGGGTGCAGTTGGCGTGGAGGGAAAGGCAGGAATTGAGAACAACAAACTTGTGGTAGAAGGCGGTGTCGCGGCCATATTCGGCGGCTCAGTGGGCTTTGAGATTGGGTTGAGCGATGAGACCTGGGACTTCATCACGGACACCGTGGATACAATAACCGATGGCGTGAGCGATTTTGTTGACTTTCTCACCTTCTGGGATTAATATGAGGTCAGAGCATGAAGCATCAAGCGTTTAGATATGATTTCACAGGAAAGGAATTAAGGTATTTCCTGTTTGGGTCAAAGAAATGCCCCCGCTGTGGCGGGACGATGACGAGAGAAAAGTGTTACGAGACGGTGGACGGACAGGTGTTTAATTCCGGCTCCGACCCGTTTTTCATCCAAAATGCAAAGGTCAAGCATTTCTATTACGTTTATCAATGCGCCCAATGCGGCGGCGCGTTCAAACTCCAGGAGTTGGCAAAATAAGAAAGGAACGAAACAGGTTATGAAAAAGTATCTTCCCATCGGTTCGGTGGTTCTTCTCAAGGATAGCAAAAAACGAATTATGATCGTTGGCGTCCGGCAAAAGCAGGTGGATTCCGATAAGGTATGGGACTACAGCGCCTGCCTGTATCCCGAAGGGATTCTTGACCCGGAGCGGCTTTACCTGTTCGACGCCGAGCAGATCGAGCGGCTGTATTTCGTCGGCTTCCAAGACGGAGAGGGGCTTTCCTTCCAGGAGAAACTCAGTCACCTTGACGACTGACGGCGGGCCAGCTAAGGGCAAAATGGCGGGACGACCAATCCGCACTGCAAGAGATTGCCGGAGTTTTCCGACAATCTCTTTTATTATTGCGCAGAAAAGAAAAAATGGGGCTTGCCGGAAGATGATGTGATAAATCTGTTGCAAAGTTTAGTTTTTGGTCTTATAATAGGGAGTGTATTTTTTGTCAGGAGGTTTTTTCATGAATAGCGCAAAAAAGTATATCGCCGAAATTATCGGCACGTTTGTGCTGGTCACGCTTGGCTGCGGAACGGCCTGCGCCGTGGGGTGTGACAGCGCTTCCGGGAGCGGCTATTTGCTGACGGCGCTGGCCTTTGGCCTGGCGATCGTGGCCATGGCGTACAGTATCGGCAACATCTCCGGCTGCCATGTGAATCCCGCCGTCTCCCTTGCAATGCTCATTCGCAAGCAGCTCTCCGTTAAGGACTTTATCGGATACGTCATTGCGCAGCTTATCGGCGCGGCGCTCGGCTGCGTGGTTCTGGGCGTTGTGTTCGGCTTCGATTGCGGCTTTGGCGCCAACCAGATCCAGGAGGGATGGACGAACGGAACCGCCGGCGGCGCGCTGCTGGTGGAGATCGTTCTCACGTTTATTTTCGTTCTTGCCATCATCGGTGTGACGAGCAAAATGGAAAACACAGCCGTCTCCGGGCTTGTTATTGGCCTTACCCTTACCCTTGTGCATATTCTGGGCATTGCCCTGACCGGCACCTCCGTGAACCCTGCCCGCAGCCTTCTGCCCGCCATTTTCGCCGGCGGCGAGGCCCTCTCTCAGGTGTGGATTTTCATCGTCGGCCCGCTGGTCGGCGGCGCGCTGGCCGCTGTTGTATACGGTGCGCTGGAGTCCAAGAAGGACGCGTAATCATCCTGCCGATACATCTCTTCGCCCCCTGTCGGAGCAATATGTTCCGACAGGGGGTGTTTTTTATGGATATAACAACAAGAACGGACGTCCGAAGACGCCCGTCCTTGCAAACAAAGAAGAGAGGAGTGAAAAAATGAAAAGTAGCAAACTCTGTGACATTGGCGTTGTCACATTACCCGTTTCTGCATATCCTGCCGGTGCTGCGGTTGCACCTTTCGGCCTTGCGAGTATATAATGCTCCATTGGGACAGGACAATGGTGAATAAATTTGTAATGATTTGTAAACAAAATGTAACGCTTGACGAACCCAGGGAAAAAAATCCCCGGACGAACAAAGCGGCTTTTATCTTTTTCCGGTGTCCGGCCTCTTCCTATGTGACATGGAAATGCTCCCTCCGTGTTCGGCAGTTTTTTCCCTGTTTTCCACAGGGGGGAGCATACCCGTCAGCGCGGGGTTGTGTCAATTTTTTTAAAAGGGTCTGTTTTATGTTGCGTCTGAGTCGCTGGAATTAGACGAAGTAGTAGCGTCGGTGGTGCTACTGGAGTTATCCGCCGTGGGCGCGGCTGCCGCTGCGGGTGGTACGGCCATCCCTCCGGCCGGTGCCGCTGTGGCCGTCGGCTCCGGGGTCTCCGTGGGCGCGGCTGCCGCTGCGGGTGGTACGGCCATCCCTCCGGCCGGTGCCGCTGTGGCCGTCGGCTCCGGGGTCTCCGTGGGGGTGGCTACCAGGATGCCGGTGATCAGGCCCGTGGTCTCATCCAGCACGCCGTCCGTCACCTGGAACATCAGGAAGGTCAGGGCGTCGCCGCTCTCTGTGGTGACGGTGAAGCGCAGCCCTTCGGCCTGGTCGGCGTCCTCGGCAGCCTCTGTATCTTCGGTGGTCTCCTCGGATTCGGTGTCTTCCGCATCCTCGGTCGCGTCGTCCTCCGTGCTTTCGGAGGATTCCGCATCCTCAGCAGTTTCTGTATCGTCAGCGGTCTCCGTATCGTCAGCGGATTCTGTGTCAACAGGCTCCGCCTCTGCGGCGTCGTCCTCTTCCGTGGTATCTGTTGCCATGGACATGACATTCACATAATAGACGGTGGAATCCTCCATATAGGTCAAAACGGTGATTTCTTCCCCGTCCTCTGTGGTGATGGTCTCAAACAGCCAGCGGGTGCGAACGTCGTTGTCATCCAGAACCACGTTGGCGTTATCCTCATCCAGATTCAGGTAAACCCCGTTGTTGGAGAGGGAATAACGGGTCTCACCGGCATATATGTCGGCGGTAGCCGTCCAGAGCATACCGTCCACCACGTCGCCGGTCAGATAGTAGATGCCGTCCGTGGTCACGGCCACGTCTACGTCTACCGTGCGAAGCTCTGTGTCGTTATAGTTAAGAAGAACGGAGGCGGTCAGAGAGCCGTCCTCGCCCGGCTCGTTCAGCACGGCCAGAATGACGGCCTGGCCGTCTTCCATGGTGTTAAGCTGGACGGAAAGACCATCCTGCACGGTGCTGTATGTGCCGTAGTCGATCGGCTCCGGCGTCGGTTCCGGGGTGGCGGTGGGTTCCGGCGTAGCGGTCGGTTCCGGCGTGGCGGTCGGTTCCGGCTCAGAGCTGATCACCTGGAAGGCGAAGGGGGAGAGACTGTCCGCCGGGAAGGAGACAGAGTGGTTCACAATGAGATAGGTGCCGATCAGCTCCCATTCGCCGTCTGCATAATGGTATACGGCCAGCCCGTCGTCGTTTGTGAAGCTGCTGTCCGTGATGGTAATCACCAGAGGGTAGGAGGCGTCCTTGCTGCCGGTCCAGGTCAGGTCAAGAAGGAGAAGTTCCTCGTCCTCCTCCACGGTATCCGGACGCTCGGTACTCTCCGTTACAGTGAGCTTGCCGGCTACTTCGTTGCCGCTGGAATCCTGGGCGGTGATGGTTGCGGTGATGCCCTCGGCAGTTTCCGCAACGTCGCTGCCGCTGCCCCGCAGGTCGGTGTACAGCATGAAGGCCATCACGCCAACGGCCACGATGACCACGGCCAGAGCCGCTACGATGACCCAGGTGCGCCAATGAGAATGGGAGCGGGTCTGCGCCTCCTGCTCATATTTTTCATATTCATACTCAGATTGCGAGTGCCGCGCTCCCGATTTTGACTTGGAACGGGAGGTGGTCTCGCTTTCAGGGGCTAGGTGTCGTCCAGACATAAAATCACTACCTTACTTTTAGGGTGAGCTTATTATATACGACTCCGGCCAGAAATGCAACAAAAATTACAAAAAATTACGAATTGGTTAATATTTTCAGGAGCGGGCGGAAAAATTTAAACAAATTTACTGTTTTTCTGAATTTTCTCTTGACATCCACGGAAGAAATGAGTATAATTAAAAGGCTCGTGGCCGAGTAGTTCAGTCGGTTAGAACGCCGGCCTGTCACGCCGGAGGTCGAGGGTTCAAGTCCCTTCTCGGTCGCCAGCTGCTGTAGCTCAGTCGGTAGAGCGCGTCATTGGTAATGACGAGGTCGGCGGTCCGAATCCGCCCAGCAGCTCCATGAAGATCCCTTAAACCGCAATGGTTTGAGGGATCTTCCTTTTTCTGGGAATCAGATCTATAGAAAAAAGTCGCAACAAAAGTCGCAACATTGGTTTTGAAAAATCCGACCTGAGGAGGTGTCCTTGGGTCGGATTTTTATATTTCTCCCGATGCTTTCAGAGCATCCCGCACGATCTGTCCGGCGCGGCGGATGCTTTCTTCGTTGGCGTGCGCATACATTCGCAGGGTAACAGCGGTGTCGCTGTGCCCTAGACGTGAGCTAACGGAAACTATATCCGCTCCATGAAGGATAGCGATGCTGGCGCTCGTATGCCGGAGCTTGTGAGGATGGAAGTCGTCGATGCCGTATTTACGACCGAATTTCGCAAAGTAACGAGTGGGACTCTGGGGGTTCATCGGCTCTTGGCGCATTGTAAAATGAAACTGCAATAGTAAAAAGAATATCCATAGTGATGAA
>JAJQCH010000185.1 GCA_021202795.1 Oscillospiraceae bacterium | reverse complement strand
CAAGGTTCATAAATTCATTCTACCGAGTGTCCAACTTGCACTTGCAATTTGCAATTTTTTTTTGCCTGAAAAAGGGGGCGTATCAAAGCGCTGCCTGATACGCCCCCTGGGTTTAAACTGTTATCCGTTCTTAATCATAGCCTGTGCGGCTGCCAGCCTTGCGATGGGGACGCGGTAGGGGGAGCAGGAGACATAGTCGAGGCCGACACGATGGAAGAAATCGATGGAGTTCGGCTCGCCGCCGTGTTCGCCGCAGATGCCCATATGCATATCCGGGCGGGTCTGATGGCCCAGGCGTACGCCCTCCTGTACCAGACGGCCTGTACCCATCTCGTCGATGCGCTCGAAGGGGTCATGCTCCAGGATCTTCTTGTTGAGATATACCGGCAGGAACCGGCCTGCATCGTCACGGCTGAGACCGAAGCTCATCTGAGTCAGGTCGTTAGTGCCAAAGGAGAAGAACTCCGCCTCCTCGGCAATGCGGTCGGCGGACATGGCCGCCCTGGGTATTTCGATCATGGTGCCAATCTTATACGGCAGCTCTATGCCGGACGCGGCTATAATGGGGTCGGCGGTCTCTTTAATCAGCTTGCGCATATAGGCAATCTCACCCTTGGAGGACACCAGGGGTACCATAATCTCTGCCTCCACGGTGACGCCGGTCTCCTTGGTAACATTGATGGCCGCCTCGATGATGGCCTGGGTCTGCATCTGGCCAATTTCCGGATACAGGATGGGCAGACGGCAGCCCCGCAGACCCATCATGGGGTTGACCTCATGCAGGGCGCGGACGATGGATTTCAGCTCCTCGAAGGGAATGTCCATCTGCTCGGCCAGGGTTTTCAGCTCCGGATCCTCCGTGGGCAGGAACTCGTGGAGAGGCGGATCCAGCAGCCGGATGGTGACGGGCTTGCCGGTCATGACGCGGAACAGACCTTCAAAGTCGCCCCGCTGCATGGGCAACAGCTTATCCAGCGCCTGACGGCGGCGCTCCTCGTCCTGGGCAACGATCATCTGCCGCATGATGAAGATGCGGTCGGGATCGAAGAACATATGCTCCGTCCGGCACAGGCCGATGCCCTCCGCGCCGTAATCCAGGGCAGTCTTGGCGTCGGCGGGAGTATCGGCGTTGGCGCGTACGCCCAGATGGCGAATCTCGTCCGCCCAGCCCATAACAGTGGCGAACTGACCGGCCATCTTTGCCGGGACGGTGGGAACCTTGCCGATATATACGTTTCCGGTGGAGCCGTCGATGGACATGAAGTCTCCTTCCCGGACGATGGCGCCGCCTATCCGCAGGTAATGCTCGTTTTCAAAAATGCGCAGGTCGCCGCAGCCCGCCACACAGCAGGAGCCAATCTGCCGGGCCACCACCGCCGCATGGCTGGTGCGTCCGCCGTGAGCAGTCAGGATGCCCTCTGCGGCGTTCATGCCCTCCACGTCCTCGGCGCTGGTCTCGTTGCGCACCAGTAGCACGGGGCCTATCTTCCCCTGGTCGATGGCTTTTTTCGCCGTGAAGTACACCGCGCCGCAGGCGGCGCCGGGAGAGGCAGGCAGGCCCGTTGCCACAGGAGTGGCTGCCTTCAGAGCCTCCGGGTCGAAGGAGGGATGGAGCAGCGCGTCGAGCTGCTGCGGCTCTATCTTCATGATGGCTTCTTCCTTGGTGCAAAGGCCCTCTTCCACCATATCCACAGCGATCTTCATGGCCGCCTGGGCGGAGCGCTTGCCGTTGCGGGTCTGGAGCATGAAGAGCTGACCCCGCTCGATGGTGAATTCCATGTCTTGCATATCCTTATAGTGCTGCTCCAGCCGGTGCGCCACGTCCGCGAATTTTTCATAAACGTCCGGCATGATCTCTGCCAGCTTGTCGATGCTCTCCGGGGTGCGGATGCCGGCCACCACGTCTTCGCCCTGGGCGTTCATGAGGAACTCGCCGTACAGCTTCGCCTCGCCGGTGGCAGGGTCGCGGGTGAAGGCTACGCCGGTGCCGGAATCGTTGCCCATGTTGCCGAAGGCCATGCGCTGCACGTTCACCGCCGTACCCCAGCTATAGGGGATGCTGTACATCCGGCGATAGGCGTTGGCACGGTCGTTATCCCAGCTTCTGAATACGGCCTTGACCGCATTCACAAGCTGCTCACGAGGCTCCTGGGGGAATTTCTGTCCAAGGCTTTCCTCGTAATAGTCCTTATAAAGCCCCACCAGCTCCTTGAGATACTCCGCAGAAAGCTCGGAATCCAGCTTCACACCGGCCTTTTCCCGTACGCTTGCAAGCATTTCCTCAAATTTGTCGTGGCTCAGCTCCATGACCACGTCGCCGTACATCTGGATGAAGCGGCGGTAGTTGTCATAGGCCCAGCGGGGATTGCCGCTCTGCTCGGCCAGAGCCTCCGCCACCTGGTCGTTAATGCCCAGATTGAGGATAGTGTCCATCATGCCGGGCATGGAAACCCGTGCGCCGGAGCGGACGCTGACCAGCAGGGGCGCCGCCGGGTCTCCGAATTTTTTGCCCGTTTGGGCTTCAAGCTGGGAGACGTTGGCCATGATTTCCTCCAGAATATCCGGGGCCAGCTCCCGGCCATCGTCGTAGTAGCGGGTGCAGGCTTCGGTGGTAATGGTGAAGCCTTCCGGCACGGGCAGGCCCAAGCCGGTCATCTCCGCCAGGTTCGCCCCCTTGCCGCCCAGCAGCTCGCGCATATTGGCATTGCCCTCGGAAAATCGGTAGACGTATTTCATGAAAAAAACCTCCTATATCTGTCGTTTTCCTCCCCGCGCCTGATAGCGGCGGAGATTTTTTGAGAATTTTGTCAAAAAAGGTGTTTATTTTCGTGGGATAGTGTGGTATATATAATATATCTTCCAATGTCCATATTAAACGGGCGTGATTTATTTGTCAAGTCTAATTTTCATTTAATTTGCAGCGCGTATGGCCATTTGAGAACATTTTATATGGGAGGGCGATGCTTTATGCTGGCGGCGGAGCGGAGAAATCAGATTCTTGAAATGCTGCGGCGGGACGATCGGGTTCTGGTAGGCCCCCTGGCCGAGCAATTCGGCGTCTCGGAGGAAACTATCCGCCGGGATCTGGCCCATTTGGAGCAGATGGGCGCAGCCATGAAGTGCTATGGCGGGGCTACGTTGGTGGATAACCGAAATGCGCCGCCCTTCAAGGTACGGAAAAAACTGAATGTGGAGGAAAAACGAACGGTAGCCACCCTGGTGGCCCGGATGGTGGAGGACGGAGATTTTCTCATGCTGGACGACAGCTCCACCAGCTACTTCGTGGCCCGCGCGCTCCATGGGAAAAAGCGGCTGACCATCGTCACAAACTCCATTGAAATCATACTGGATCTGTCCGGCGTCCGGCAGGACTGGACGGTCATCTCCACCGGCGGAAACCTGGATCAGGATGTGTTCGCCTTTTTTGGCCGTCAGGCGGAGGAGACCATTCGATCCTTTCATGTGGACAAGGCCATTATTTCCTGTTCCGGCGTGGACAGGGAGGGCCGCTTCACCGAGGCAGGCATTGAAAATGCCAACATCAAGCGGGCTATGATGGAGTCCAGCCGCCAGGTCATCCTGGGCATAGACAGCCACAAATTTGACAACACAGCCTTCTTGACCGTAGGCACGATAGAAAAGCTTACTGCCGTTGTCACCGACAAGACTCCGGCTCCGGGCTGGCCGGAGTTTTTGGGGGAGCAGGGTGTGAAACTGATCGTTCCGGAATAACGCCTTGCGGCTACAGAATACATCATAACCGGGAAAAGCATAGAGAATGGGAGCGAGAGGCAATTGCCTGCTCCCATTTTTGCCTGTCAACAAAAAACCTTGGAATTATATCAAGGTCAGGCGTTGACAGACGGGCGAAATAGGAATATTATATAAATATGATTTTAGTCTCTTCTGCGGAAGGGCGTATTTTTTTGGAGGAAGCATGAAGAAAAGCAATAATAAGCCGCTACCCGCTATCATCGGCGCACTGGTTGTGCAGCTTTGCGTGGGCATCCTGTATCTGTGGAGTGTGTTCAAAACGCCCATTGTCACCGCGTTCAACTGGAACGCCTCGGCTGCGGGGATGGTGTCCTCGTATATGATCTTTGCCTTTGTGTTCGGCAACCTGATCGGCGGTTTCATCAACGACAAGAAGGGGCCGAAGCTGACCTGCTTTCTGGGCGTTATCCTGTTCTCCCTTGGCGTGGGCCTGACCGCGTTCCTGACGGAGAAGACAGTCTCTCTTATCTATGTCACCTACGCCGTCATGGGCGGCCTGGGTTCCGGCTTCGCCTACGGCGCCTGCATTAGCTGCATCCAGAAGTGGCTGCCCCACCGCCGTGGTCTGGCCTCCGGCTTGGCCTGCGGGGCCTTCGGCCTGTCCACCGTGGTGTTTACGCCTCTGTCCAATGCGTTGATGAACGTTTTTACCACAGACGGCGTGGTGAATTTCACCCCGGTGTTTCTGATCCTGGCCGGTGTGTTTGCGGTGCTGGGACTGATTGCCAGCAGCTTTGTGAACCTCCCCGGCGAGGAGTACATCAAGAGCCTGAATCTGCCGGAGAAGGCCGTTTCCGGGGGCGCGAACTACACCCTGGGCCAGTCCATGAAGCAGCCCGCGTTCTGGTGCCTGTTTTTCTCCATCTTCTTCATCAACGGCACCTGGAACCTGTGCGTACCGCTGATTAAGGATCTGGGTATGACCCGTGGCCTGACGGAGAGCGCCGCCATCGCCTGCGTGTCCTTCACCGGCATCACCAACGCTCTGGGGCGCATCATCATGTCCACCCTGAGCGATAAGCTGGGCCGCACCAGAACCATGCACGTCCTGTCCGCCCTGACCTTTGTGGGCGCTGTGCTGATGACCTTTATCACCGGCTACGGCTATTTTGCCACCATCGCCATCATTGCCTTTGCCTATGGCGGCCCCTCCGCCGTGAACGCCGCGCTCTGCACTGACCTGTTCGGGGCGAAGCATTCCGGCACCAACTACGGCGTGGCCATGCTGGCCCTGGGCTTCAGCTCCATTTTCTTCAACTGGGTGTCCAACAACATCCTGAAGGCCACGGTGGAAAACGTCACCTCCACCTTTATTATGGGCGCAGTCACAGCCCTGATCCCTGTGGTGCTTATGATTATTATCCAGCGCACTCTGAACAAGCGGGAAAGCGCAAAGGCCGAGAGCTGAGAACAAGCTGTCGAATAAACGAAAGGCCCGACCTGCAAAGGCCGGGCCTTTTCATAACTTTTTATAAAAAAGACGAAAATTGCAAGTGCAAGTTGAACACATCCGCGAAAAGCTTCAATAG
>JAJQCH010000107.1 GCA_021202795.1 Oscillospiraceae bacterium | reverse complement strand
ATCACTATGGATTTTCTTTTTCAAGTGTCCATCTTCATTATGCAATCAACCGTTTTTATCAAATGTATATGTATCGCACAAAAAAATATTGTACCATCCCATTCTGTAAATTGCAACCAAAAACCCATCGTTCGCGAAGAAATCCCGTTGAAATCCTTGGCGGCATATGGTATATTAAAGTATCACGCAATGGCCGGGGGAACCTGGCGGGAGGCGGTATGGACAATTTTTACGCGCTGATAGCCCGGATGAAAAATATCGGGCGGTGGGAGCTGATGCGTTCCCTTATGCCGGAGAACGTGCAGGAACACAGCCACATGGTGGCGGTGCTGGCCCACGCCCTGGCGGTGATTCGCCGGGATGTTTTCGGTCGGCCCTGCGACCCAAACCAGGCGGCGGCCATCGCCCTGTTTCACGACGCGGGAGAGATTCTTACCGGCGACCTGCCCACCCCCATCAAATACCACAGCCCGGAGCTGATGACCGCCTACCGCCAGGTGGAGGAGGCGGCCTCGGAGCGGCTGCTGGATATGCTGCCGGAGGCTATGCGTCCGGCCTATGCGCCCCTGCTCACGCCCACCGACCCGGAGATGAAGGCCCTGGTCAAGGGGGCGGACAAGCTGGCCGCGTATATCAAGTGCATTGAGGAGCGCCGGGCCGGGAACGATGAGTTTTTGCAGGCGGAGCGGAAAAGTCTTGAGACCCTGCAGAGCTACGGCCTGCCGGAGGTGGATTATTTCCTGGAGCGGTTCATCCCCGCCTTCGAGCTGACGCTGGACGAGCTTGGCTCCATGGAGTATCAGGAGCCGGCGCTGCCGGGAACATAACAGGAGACCATTTAACATAAATATATTTAATAGTAAAAGAGAGGCAATCACTATGCGGATGAAAGCGGAAGACAAGACCATGGAAAAAATTGTGGCCCTGTGCAAAAACAGAGGCTTTATCTTCGCTGGGTCGGAGATATACGGCGGCCTGGCAAACTCCTGGGACTATGGCCCTCTCGGCGTGCTGATGAAGCAGAACGTCAAAAACGCCTGGTGGAAGAAATTCGTTCAGGAGAGTCCCTACAACGTGGGCCTGGACGCGGGGATCCTGATGAACCCGCGGGTATGGGAGGCCAGCGGTCATGTGACCAACTTCAACGATCCCCTCATCGACTGCAAGGGCTGCAAGCGCCGCCACCGGGCGGACAAGCTCATCGAGGAGTGGGCGCATGAGACCGGCGTGGACGTGAACGTGGAGGCCATGACCAACGAGGAGATGGTGGCCTATATCCGGGAAAAGCAGATTCCCTGCCCCGGCTGCGGCGCCTGCGATTTTTCGGACATCAAGAAGTTTAACCTGATGTTCAAGACCCACCAGGGCGTCACCCAGGAGAGCGGCACAGATGTGTATCTCCGGCCTGAGACCGCCCAGGGCATTTTTGTGGACTATAAAAACGTTCTGCGTACCACCCGGAAGAAGCTGCCCTTCGGTATCTGCCAGATTGGCAAGAGCTTCCGCAACGAGATCACGCCGGGCAACTTCACCTTCCGTATTCTGGAGTTTGAGCAGATGGAGCTGGAGTTTTTCTGCCAGCCGGGAACGGATATGGAGTGGTTTGAGTATTGGCGGGGCTTCTGCAAGGACTGGCTTCTGGGCCTTGGCATGACGGAGGAGAACCTCCGCCTCCGCGACCACGAGAAGGAGGAGCTGAGCTTCTATTCCAAGGCCACCACAGACTTTGAGTATCTCTTCCCCTTCGGCTGGGGTGAGCTGTGGGGCGTGGCCGACCGCACGGATTACGACCTGACCCAGCACCAGACCTTCTCCGGGGAGAAGATGGAATACAAGGAGGAGGGCATGGAGGCCGGATTCGTCCCCTATGTCATCGAGCCGTCCCTGGGCGCAGACCGGGCCATGCTGGCCTTTTTGATCGATGCCTACGATGAGGAGCAGGTGGGCGTGGACAAGAAGGGCAAGCCCGACGTTCGCACCGTGCTGCATCTCCATCCCCAGCTTGCCCCCTATAAATGCGCCGTGCTGCCCCTTTCCAAAAAGGAGATTCTCACCGGCCCGGCCAAAGAACTGGTGCAGGAGCTTTCCAAGGACTTCTCCTGCGACTACGACGAGACCGGCTCCATTGGCAAACGCTATCGCCGGGAGGACGAGATCGGCACCCCCTTCTGCGTCACCCTGGACTTCCAGACCGTAGGAGACGGAGAGGTTCCCGCCGATAACTGCGTCACCATCCGGGATCGGGACACCATGGAGCAGGTGCGTCTGCCCATCGACCAGGTGCGGGATTACATCGCCCAGCGGGTCAAATACTGATATGGACGAGCAGGAGCGGCGGGAGCCACAGCCCAAGGACACGGCGGGCCAGAGCTTTGTAAAGACCATACGCCCCGCCGGGTGCGTGCTGTTCATCGTGCTGGCGGTGCTGGTGGGGATCATCTGCCTGACCAGCGGTCGCGACCCGGTTTCCGGCTATCAGGCCCCGGAGGATACGGCCTATTACGCCGCCCACCCGGAGGCGCTGGTGCAGGAGCTGGAGGAGAGCATTTTTCCGGCCCTGCCGGAATACGATATGGCGGCGGCGGTGAACGACAGCGGCACCGTCACCGTCTGGATTGACGACGAGCATTTCGTGGCGGGCCGCGCCGCCGTTCTGCGATATTTTGACGAGAGCCTTTTTATCTTTGAAAGGAGCTGACGGGCCATGCGTATTAAAGTCGCCGCCGCCGCGCCGGAGATTATCCCCGGCCAGCCGGGGCAGAATATGGCGAACGTTCTGGCGGCCATCAGCCGCGCCCGCGCCGACGGGGCGGCCATGCTGGTGCTGCCGGACGGGGTGCCGGAGGACATAAACCATGGCGCGGTGGAACGCCAGGCCGGGCCGATGTCGGTCTATCCTCTGACGGCCCCGTCTCTGACGGCGGAGCAGCTCCTCCAGCCCCAGGAGCTGGATATCCTCTGCTGCTCCTCCAACCGGGCGGCCAACGCCTCCTCCTGTTATGAAAACGAAGAGCTGGCGGCTATCGCCAGCCATGAAAATATGGCCGTGGTCGTCATGGCCTGTCCCTTAGGGGGTGTGGGCCAGAAGGTATACACCGGCCAGTGCGTCATTGCCCAGAATGGTTTTCTTCTGGCCAGCTCTGAGACCGGCTATGCTCTGGCGGAAGTATCCATGCCCCGGCGGGATGCAAAGACCCCGGTGGAGGAGGAAGTGACCGGCCAGCCCACAACCCCCTGGACGCCGCTGCCGGAAATGCTGCCCCGTATTCTTGCCCTGCAAAGCGACGGCCTGGCCCGCCGTATGCGGGCCGCCGGTACGCCCCAGCTCACCATCTCCGTGGGAGAGCGGCCTGACGACCTGCTGGCCCTGTGCGTCTGCGTGGGGGCCGTGGACAGGCTGCAGCTTTCCCGGAAGAATATCCATGCGGAGGTATCCGGCGGCCTGGCCGCCCGTGTCGCCGCCCGCCTGGGAGTGTCCTGCGGCGGAGGCGTGGGTCTTTCCGTGGTGTCCCAGGATCTGACAGCCCGTGCATTGGAAGGGGCTGTGCCGGAGGGCTACGCCGTGAACGCCGCCCTGCCGAGAGGGGTATCCCGTCTGGTGCTGCGTACCTATGCCAACACCTGCGGCGATCGGGACATTTCCATTCCATTGCGGTCTGTTCTGAGCCTGGATGAGACGCCCTGGGAGATAACGGACTTTCTTCTGTACTGTGCGCTGATATATGACCTGCCCCGCTGGGCTGTGGAGCGGCTGCTGGAGGACACCTTCAAAACGAAGTATTCCCCGGAGGAACTGCAATCGGTGCAGGAGACATTTTTCAAAAATTACCGCAAGCCCGCCCCCTGCGACGGGCCGGTGATTTTTGCCGTGAAATAAAATCCATAAAAGGAAAGACAGCCGAACGCGACCAGCGTTCGGCTGTACCGTTCCGGGCGGAGCGGCGTCCTATAAGACGTCGATATGAAAAACCGGGAATCGCTGATGCTTCAGCGATTCCCGGTCCTCTTTTCTTCGCTATATATCGGCCTGAGAAAATTCGTTATAAAACTTAATAAAAGTGTCTCGCACGGTGCCTGTGCTGATTTCACCGTTATAGCACAGGCAGCGCTGCAAGGGACGGAAGCCAGGCAATGGGATGCTTTTAATCACGGGATTCAGCAGCATCTTGGTGTGACGGGAAACCACGGCAAAGCCAAGCCCTGTGCTGACATAAAGCTCCCGCTGGCTGGGCGAATCCGTATAAATGGCGCTTACACAGTCATCCATGTTTTCTACGGAAATACCGTATGGTACGAGATTGGTAAGCGTGGAACCCTGCTCAAATCGCTTGGGCCGGAGAGCGATAAAGGGGTATTGACGAGAGAGTTTCGGCAGCCAATCTGCGGAATAAGGAGTGTCAGGGGGAAATTCAAAATCCCTTGTGATGGCGATGCAGGGTTCTTCTGTGATTGTATTTAAAAAACGAATGGCGGGATGGGAAATTTCATTGTGCTTTTGGGTTATTGCCAGATCTGTTTTACCCTCCATCAGCCCCTGGTGGATCTCATCGAAGTTGGCCCACTCAAACTGGATGAAAACCTCTGGGTATTTCTTGTGAAACGCCTGAATACACTGGTTAAATACCTCGTCCACCAACTGATCGTCCAGGATGGAGATGTGAAGAATACCCTTGATGCCGTTTGCAATCATGCCTGCCGATTGGCACGCCTGCTCGTATTCCAGACAGAGCTGCTCTGCGCTGGCCAAAAAATTTTCCCCGGCCTTTGTCAGCTTCAGATTGCTTCCTTTACGGATAAACAGAGGAAACGCCAGCTCCTGCTCCATATTTTGAATTTGGCGGGTAAGCGTTGGCTGAGAGATATATAATTTATTTGCGGCAACTGTAATGCTGGAGTGGTGTGCGACCTCAATAAATGCCTTCAACTGATTAAATGTCATCTGATAACGCATCTCCTTGGTAATAGGGTCTTTCTCTCGTCGTCTCAGGCAAGTCCTGATAGCCCAGAGCTTCCGACTGAACGAAATATGAAACGCTCTGCCGTGGCTTTGGATGTCTGCGACGCTCTGTGACTCGATTCACAGTATCAGTATAAATGATTGCGCAAATTTATACAAGTCAAAACCACCTACAAAGTTTTCTCCCGGCGTCGTTGCGAAAGACCGCGTTATTGTATAATATGCATAAAACGTATGCCGGGATAAAGTCTTTGAATTGGACAAGTTGTAAACTCCGTGTTAAAATTCAGTTGTCAATAAGGTTATTTTATTGACGGTTGATTGCATAATGAAGATGGACACTTGAAAAAGAAAATCCATAGTG
>JAJQCH010000040.1 GCA_021202795.1 Oscillospiraceae bacterium | reverse complement strand
AATCACTATGGATTTTCTTTTTCAAGTGTCCATCTTCATTATGCAATCAACCTTACAAAAATTTTGATATATACAGAAGGATTGAAAGACCAATGGCCAACCCTTACAAGACCAGAGAGGGCGGCGCGACCGTCACCGTGTTTGTTCCCTATGACTGCCGCAACCACTGTCCGTTCTGCATCAACAAGCAGGAATACGCGGACATGACAGGCTTCAGCCTGGAGAAAATATGTGACAGCATCCGGCGTCTGGACGGCATAACGCCCCGGTGCGACTTTGTGTTCACCGGCGGAGAGCCGATGTCCAACCTGGAATCCCTGCAGATCATGCTGGACTGCATCCCAACCACTCATCGGGTGTTCATCAACACCACCCTGCCGGTATTCGAAGGGCAGCCGGAGGAGGAAATTTTGGAATTCTTCCGCCGGAATCAGGAGAAGATCACCTGTGTCAACATTTCCCGCCATATGCAGCATTATGTGGAGGAATCCCCGGATGAGCTGATAGGCCGCCTGCCGGTTCCCGCCCGCGTCAACTGTGTGCTGTGGAAGAATTACCCGGCGGAGCAGCTTCCCGCCTTTGTGGAGCGGTGGAAGGATCGCCATGTGTCCATCCAGTTCCGCTATGACTATACGGACACCACCCCGGAAAACCTGTATCGGACGGAGGACGACAAAATCCTCCACGACCTGAAGCGGTTTTTCACCTATCACGGCCTGGACGGCTGCCGTATGCGGAACGGCTACCACTTCGAGCATGACGGGATCGAGATTACCTATCACCGCACCCTGCCCTACAGCACCATTGTGGAGACAGGGGAGGACGGCGTGACCTATGATATATTGTATGACGTACTCATCAAGCAGAACGGCGACATCCATTCCGACTGGACGGGCGTTATGATGGACGTTCCGGCCTATGAGCGGGTGGTGTTCGAGCCGGATGACCAAAGGTGGCTGGAGCAATGCTGAAAATCGAAAACCTGTGCTATACCGCATCCGGCGAGGGGGGCGAGAAGGAGATCATCAAAAATCTCAGCCTGACCCTGCCGGACAAGAGCTTCACGGTCATCACCGGCCCCAACGGCGGGGGAAAGACCACCCTGGCGAAGCTGATCATGGGGCTGGAAACCCCCACCTCCGGCAGCATCCAGTGGGACGGGCAGGAGCTTACCGGCCTTTCCGTCACGGAGCGGGCCAGGCTGGGCGTCAGCTACGGCTTCCAGCAGCCGCCCCGGTTCAAGGGCGTGACGGTGTATGACCTGCTGAAAATCGCCTCCGGGCGGGATATGGGCCGCCTGGAATGCTGCGATTATTTAACCCAGGTGGGCCTGTGCGCCAAGGACTATGTGGACAGGGATATGGACGACAGCCTCTCCGGGGGCGAGGCCAAGCGGATAGAGATTGCCACCATCCTGGCCCATCGCGGGGGCCTGATGATGTTCGACGAGCCGGAGGCGGGCATTGACCTGTGGAGCTTCTCCAAGCTGACGGAGACCTTCGGGGCCATCAGCCGCCGGAAGGAGGCCACCCTTATCATCATCTCCCACCAGGAGCGGCTCATCGCCCAGGCGGACGAGATCGTCCTCATCGAGGGGGGACAGGTGACAGCCCAGGGTTCTCAGGAGGAGATATATCCGAAAATCATGGGGCAGACCGTATCTGCCTGCGGTCGTATGGAGGAACAGGGATGCTGAACGACGTTGTGAGCGGCGTGCTGGATCAGATTGCCGACGGGCATGAATTTCCTCAGGATTCGGCGGTGAACATCCGGGTGGATGGGGCCAAAGCCCAGCGCCGCAATACGAAGAACATTGAAATCGTCACCAAGACCGATAAGGACGGCATTGACGTGTATATCGCCCCAAACACCGTCCATGGCAGCGTCCATATCCCCGTGGTGCTGACCAAGTCCGGCTTTAAGGACAAGGTGTATAACGACTTTTATGTGGGAGAGGGCGCCCAGGTGGAAATCGTGGCAGGCTGCGGCATCAATAACTGCGGCTGCGACGATTCCCAGCACGACGGCATCCATGCCTTCCACATCGGGAAAAACGCCTCCGTGGTCTATAAAGAGAAGCACTATGGCGAGGGAACCGGCACCGGCAAGCGGATCTTGAACCCGGTGACGGAGATATACCTGGAGGAGGGGGCCTCCATCACCCTGGACACCTCCCAGATCCGGGGTGTGGACGACACCAAGCGCTACACCAAGGCAGAGGTGGGGCCGGGGGCGGAGATCATCATCCAGGAAAAGCTCTGCACCCATCAGGAGCAGACCGCCGTCTCGGAGATGGACGTGTTCCTGAACGGAGCCGGGGCCAAGGCCCGCGTCATCAGCCGCTCCGTGGCCCAGGACAGCTCCTGCCAGACCTTTTATCCCCGCGTGCAGGGCAACGCCCCCTGCTTCGGCCATGTGTCCTGCGACGCCATTATTATGGGCCAGGCCAAGGCCCGCTCCATCCCGGAGATCGCCTGCAACGATGTGGACGCCACCCTGATACACGAGGCCGCCATTGGCCGTATCAGCGGCGAGCAGATTTTGAAGCTTCTGACCCTGGGCCTGAACGAAGAGGAGGCCGAGGAGAAAATTTTGGAGGGGTTCCTGCGGTAAAAACCGCCCAGACCCAAAGACAAAAGAACCGCCGCGAAGCGTGTTGTTGCTTCGCGGCGGTAGCTGTTTTATGTGTTGGAATGTTTTTCTGTTTGCTTACCCGCGCTTTTTGTGCAGGAGGATGATGGCAGTTGTGCCTGCGCCGCAAAGCACCAGCACGATCCGCCACAGAAGGGCGTTGCTTTCATCGCCGGTCTTCGGTTCGCCGGAGGCGCCGTTGCCGTCACCGCCAGGGCCGCCCTGACCGCCGCCCTCGCCGTCAGGAGGAGGCTCGGTGCCGTCGTCAGGAGGAGCCACAGGCTCTGTAGGTTCAGGTTCCGCAGGCTCTGTAGGTTCAGGCTCTGCAGGCTCCGTGGGTTCAGGCTCTGCAGGCTCCGTGGGTTCGGGATCCGCAGGCTCTGTGGGTTCAGGCTCCGCAGGAGAATCTTCCGGGAACTCGGCCACACGATCCAGCTCAAAGGAGAGAATCATTCAGCGTATGGGTGCCGTCGGCCACATACATGGAGCGCGTGATGGCCTCCATATCCCAGGTCACAAGCGTATAGTTCTCCTGGCCGCCGATGGAGTTGGTAATGTAACCGGCGTGGGCATAGGTGAAGGCCAGGGTATAGGTGTTGGAGGTCTGGTCGGCATAGGACACAGTGCTGGTGATTTCATCACCGGGAGCGAGATAGAACTCCGACTCGCCCTTGGAGTGATCGTGGCCGAAGAAGAACATGATGTCCATGCCGTACTCCGTAGCGTACTGATTGAGCAGCTCCACCATGTCGGCGGACATATCGATGTTGTAGTCGTTGTTGCCGCTCCAGTCGTCCAGAACGTGCAGACCCGCGTGGGCGGAAATAACTACGAGTTGTCCCTCATAATTCTGACTCAGCTCTTCCAGGAAAGCTTTCAGTTGAGGAAGAACTGTTGCGTAGCTGTAGGAGCCGTCAGATTGCAGTAGCGCCTCATAGTTGATGCCGAAGACCACAAGGCCGGTGTTGGCGGCGCTGGAGCCTACGTCCTCGCTGTCATAGCCGCTGTCGTAAATAACGCCTATGCCATCCTCTTCAAAGTCAGAGGTGTCCGCCAAATTGGATTCCGCCGTGGCGGTGGAGGCGGCGATGCTGTTGTCGTGGTTGCCGGATACGAACACGATGTCAATGCCGCCGGCCTGGGCTGTCATGACAGCGATATAGTTCAGCAGCGTGGTGTCGATGTTGTCCTGATCGGTGCCGGTGTAATAGCTGTTGGCCCAGTCGCCGGTGCAGACGATCAGCGCAGGGATCAGGCCGCCGTAAAGGGTGATGGTGTCGTTGATGGCGATGCCGATGTTGGTGAAGGTCTCATGCACGTCGGAGAAGGTGAGGAAGGAGTTTTCCAACACGCCGGTGCATACGATGAAAGAGACCTTGGTGGAATCCACACTGTGGGCAACACGCTCGCCGGTGCTATCATCCACTACGTTGCAGTAAGCCTCACAATAGACCGTGTAGACGCCAGCGTCCAGACCCTGCAGGTCGGTGCCGGTGTAGGTACTGGAAACAGTCTCGCCGACAGAGCAGCTTATTTTGCCGGATTCATAAACCACTTCATCGTCCACATACCAGACGAAGTATATACCGGTGGCAGTGGAACCATCAGGAAGCTGGGCTTCAATGGTATATACCGGAGCGTCATAGTCGGAATCGACGTATACATAGCCCACAGCTACGGGCTGGGTGACGATGACCGGGGCGTCTGCATCTGTCTCCGTAGAGGAGGAACTACCACCGCCGCCGTCATCCTTGCTAGGAGTCGAGGTGCCAGTATAGAGGGCAACCGTTGCAGCGTCGCTGCTGTCTGTGCTAACAGTGATGCTGTCTGCCGTCGCGCCGGAGATGTAATAAATTGTGCCGCCGTCCACATAGGCCAGGACGCCGTCGGTGTATGTCCAGTAGCCGCTGCTGGTGGACGTATGACCCAGCGCGCCGTTTTCAATGACCAGATAGGCCACAGTCCCCGGAGGATCTTCCACGGACAGGGTGAAGCCGCCATCTACTGCCGTGGCTTCCAGATAGTTGGAGGTGGTAACGGTCAATCCGGAATCGGTCACAGTGGCCGCGACCACGGAGACGGAACCCCGCTCAATGCCAAAGCTATATTCGTCCACTACAAAGGACACATAGCCTGACACAGAAGTGCTGCTGGTATAGGTGACAGAGGAGCTGCCGGAGCTGCTGCCGCCATCGCCGCCATCGCCGGAGCCAGAGTCACTGCCGGAAGTTCCCAGGTCATTGCCGGAGGTGTAGATGACATAGGTTGCGGCTGCTGTGTCATCATTTTGTGCGCAGGCAAAGCCACTGCCGCTGACAGCGCCAGCGTAATAAGTATTGCCGCCAGCAGTATATGTTAGTGTACCGCTGCTGTAGCTCCAGTTAGACTTTTGCTCTGTTTTTGTTGTCAGCACTGTTGAGCTGTAGTAAAGATAAATTCCATTATTTTCATTATTTTCTAGGCTTGCCTTGCTGCTTCCATCAGCCGTCCAGATAACAGAACTTTCAGGATTGTTTACATCAGTAGCCACCGCGACAATAGCGCCATCGCTGTAGCCCACGGCATAGAACGTATCGCCGTCCTGAATGCCGATGATGTATTCCTGACCGCTGACGAAGCCGTTGGCCTGCTGATAGGTGACAGCGGAGCCATCGCCGGAGTCGGAATCGTCGCTGGAGTCGGCGTTGTCGGCGTTGTCGGCGTTGTCGGCGTTGTCGGCGTTGTCGGCGTTGTCGGCGTTG
>JAJQCH010000154.1 GCA_021202795.1 Oscillospiraceae bacterium | reverse complement strand
TCTATTGAAGCTTTTCGCGGATGTGTTCAACTTGCACTTGCAATTTTCGAAATTATCACTTCATCTATAATACCATGAGTACGATCAACGCCCTGGCCCGGCGGCAGGATTACGAGCGAATCCAGCAGGTCAACTCCGCCCTTGCGGATATTTTGCAGAGCAATATGCTGGTGTCCGGTTACTCCATGACCGGCCACCTGGCAGATGAATTGAATTCCGCCCGGCAGTATTGGGTCATAGAGAGCATCAGCCGCCGGGGAACAGCGAAGCTGAGCATTGATTGCCCGGATGAGCTTCTCTCCTGCACGGTGCCTAAAAGCATTTTGCAGCCCCTTGTAGAAAACAGCCTGCGCCACGGTCTGATAGACGCGGAGACAGGCCGGCCTGCCGGAAGGGTCGAAATAACCGTTTCCGCGCAGGAAGACAAGCTTTCTGTTCAGGTTGCGGACAATGGCCGGGGCATGGACAGCGAAACCCTAAAGCGCTTGCGTACCGAGGGGGATGAACGCATTTCTTCTGGACGGCATATTGGCATCGCCAACATACGCAAGCGGCTGGAATACCTCTATGGAGATCAGGCCGTTATGGAAATAGACTCCTCTCCCAAGGGTACAGTGATACGTCTGTTCATCCCATATCAGGGGTAAGCGCGTCCGAAAATTGATCATTTGCGTCTGGATTTTGTATTCCCTCCAGGCGCATTTTTTTATAAACTAACATCATCAGTCATGAATTTGACAAATAAACACGAAAGGGACAATTTACTATGAGATTCTCTGCAAAATGCATCCTCTGTCTGACTCTGGCCCTGGTATTGGCGTTAGCCTTATCCGGCCTGGGATTTGCCAGCGGAGCCGGTCATCCAGAATATGCGACGGAAAACGAGACGGCGGAAAAGGGCGCTATCGTTATGACCGGCTCCTCCCTGTGTGAACAGTTTCCCATCAGCGAGATAATCGCCGAGCGGGGAGACAGCTATGTAATCTACAACAGAGGCTACGGCGGCTACACCATGACCCAGCTCATGGAGGTGCTGGACACCGCCGTAATCGACCTGGAACCCTCCGCGCTGTTCATCAATATTGGCACCAACGACATTGACCGCCTGAGCGAGACCTACACCATTGAGGACATGATGGATAACTACGCTGCAATCCTGACTGCCATCCAGGAGGCAGTTCCCGACTGCGCCATCTATATCATGGCCTATTATCCATGCACGCCCAACACCGGCGAGGGCCAGATTCAGCGCACCCTGGAGCAAATCGAGGAGGTCAACAGCTATCTTCCCGCCCTGGCGGAGGAGGTCGGCGCGACCTTTATCGACGTGAACGAGGTTCTCCGCGACGACGACGGCTATCTGAAGGATGAATACGCTGCCGACAGCATTCACCTGACCGATGAGGCTTATGAAGCCATCTACGACGCCCTTGTCCCGTACTTTGACGAATGTGTTGCCAGCGAAAACTACCTTGGCAGCGCAGCCGTGGAATATGGTTATGAGGTGGAGTTGGTGAGAGACGGCACTGCCACCCTGGACATCACTGTTGGCAGCGGCCAGACGGTAGATGTGGAGCTTCTCTATGCCGGTATGGACACAACCAGAGATTTCAGTGTGGTGAGCATCAGCGACGAATGTGTCACCGCTTCCGCCTCCGGCCTGAACGCCACCATCACCGGCGCTTACGCCGGCTCTACTACCGTCACCCTGTCCTGGACGGCAGTAAACACCAGCGGCAGCACCTATACCGTCCAGCTCAACATCACAGTGAGCTGAAAACCAGCGCCTATAAAGCAAAGGCTGCGGCACTTCAATTTGCCGCAGCCTCTGTTTTTATATTGTGAAGATTACCTATCCCTGCCGAACGTCAAGGAGGGTCAGACCTGCTCCTTCGCCTTTTTGTCCAGGGCCCGGTTGCGGAAATAGATGACAATGCCGCCGGAAACCATCACGGTGTTCAGCACATAGAAGAACATCACATACCACCGCACGGTCTCATACCAGGGCTGGGGGGCGTTAAAGACAATCAGCGCGACTTTGCCGATAATAGCGAAGATATACCCGGCCCAAATCAGCAGATAAAACGGCAGGCTGGTGCTTTTGGCGGTGCGGGCCTTCCAGGCTTTTATAATGTTAAGCGGCCAGGAAATGCCGAAGCAAATGACCATCATCATCTCCATCAGACTTGCGAAGGTTTCCATATAAATCTCCTCCTTGAAATATCGTGTAATATGTCGATTTCTGCCGGACATTGTACCATAGAACCGACCCGTTTACAAGATAAGGCGTCAGCCTTTTTTGCCCACTCCTGATGCATTTGGAGGCAGGGTGTGGTATACTGTTTTCAGAATCAGGACAGGAGGAACCGGCTATGAAGGTTTTGCACATTGGAAAAAGGGGAAATATGGAGCGGTATTCCGCCCCCGATAGCTTTCTCACCCAGGTGGAGACGGCGGACGCCTATATGGGCCTTTCCACTGAGGAATATCTGGCCCTGGCAGGAGATGCGGATTTCATCGTGGTGGACGCGGTGGGGCAGGTAACGGCGGAGCTGATGGACGGTATGCCCCGGCTACGGCTGATACACTCCGAGGGGGTGGCCTATAACGGCATCGACCTCCAGGCTGCCAGGGAGCGGGGGATTTATGTCTGCAACTGCCAGGGGGCCAACGCCCGCGCCGTGGCGGAGCAGGCGGTGCTGCTCATGCTGGGTATGCTCCGGGATGCGAGGGCCAACGACCGGGCCGTCCGGGAGGGGCGGCAGATCGCTGTGAAGGAGGGGTATATGCAGCGGGGCGACCTGAGGGAGCTTGCCGACTGCGCTGTGGGCCTGGTGGGGTTCGGCAACATCGCTCGGTGTACGGCGGCGCTGTTACAGGCCCATGGAGTGGAGGAGATTTATTATTATAAGACCACGCCTCTCTCGCCCCAGGAGGAGGAACGGCTGGGAGCGCGGTATCTGCCCCTGGCGGAGCTTCTGGGCCAGAGCGACATTGTGAGTCTCCATCTCCCCGTAAACCAGAACACCATAGGCATAGCGGACAGATCGTTTTTCCAGGCCATGAGAGGGGGAGCCTATTTCGTGAACACCGCCAGGGGCGAGCTGGTGGACGATGAGGCCCTGCTGGAGGCCCTGGAGAGCGGGCGGCTACGTATGGCGGGGCTGGATACCCTGGATCATGAGCCGGTGCGGACCGACCACCCGCTGCTTCAAATCCCGGAGGCCCTGGCGGATCGCATTTTGTTCAGCCCTCACATCGGCGGTATCACCGCCTCCAGCTTCCGCCGGAGCTATGCCATGATTTGGGAGGACATCCAAGCCGCCGCCCAGGGCCGCGTCCCTCAGCGGGTGGTCAACCCATGAGCGTTTTTCAGCGTTAGTGATTGCTGAAAATAATCAGCTTGTCCTGTGGCTGAAGCTCCAGCCACAACTCGTTTTGCCGACCGGTGAACAGAACGGTGTTTCCATCGCCGCTCACATAGCCGATCAATATGGCCTTGTTATCCGGCGGGCAGGCGTTATATATCCCGCGTATCAACTGGGCGGCGGTGCATCGACCGGGAAGGGCGGTCAGAAATTCCGCCGCAGGCTTTATATAAAGCTCCTTGCTTTCATAGACATCCGCATCCTCCTCGTCATAGGTGAGAATATCGCAGTAGAACTCATACAGCGCCTCCTTTGCGCTGATTTGTGTCATCATCTTGCTGATATAGCGGTTGCTGATGACCACGTTGTTGGCGCTGAAATCGTGAACCACGTCATAGTTTTTCGGATTGAGTATCTCCACGATAATGTCTATCCGCCCAGGGTCAAACGCGCTGTCCTCAGCGGTTCGGGACGCGAGAATATCCCGCACGAAGATAAGGTAAGCCAGCGCCCCTGCGTCGATGGACTCCGGGCGGGCATTGTCGTCTGAAAGAATCAGTATGCTCACCTGGCCGGGGTTTGCGTCCAGAAAGGCGTTTACCGCTCCGGCGATCTTGTCGCTTTCATATATATCCGCCTCCACGACCTGCCGCACATAGGGATAGGCCTGGTAAAAGCCGCGCTTTTCCAGGCTTTTTTTGTCGTCTATTATCAGCAGATTCAGAATTTCCGAGCCGTCCCTTGGCAGCCATTCGCCCCGGAACGCGTTGAAGCCCTTCATAAGCTCCATACTTTTGGAGTTGTGTCCGATGATAATGACATTTTTCGTGCTGAGCCAGTAGTCCGGGTTCGGCGTGATTTCCAGTTCCTGGGAAGACTCAGCGCAGGGTCTGTCCACATCCTCCTCCCGGTCGGCTATGTAGAAGGCTTCCGGCCCGGTTTTGGTTATCATGGCGGTCATGGGGATGGCGCAGTCGTGTCCGGCAAGGAACCGGGAGATGTCCTCTGTCTCATTCCAATCTCCCTGATAGGGACGGCAGAAAAATTCCGCGCCCTTATTGGAAAACAGGGTGCTGTATACTGTGTTCAGCTCCGGCATGACGGAAAACTGAGATAAGAGCTGGCCCAATATCTTGTTGACCGGGATGATGATGATGTTGCATTTTCCCAGACGCTCCTTGTGGTAGATGACTTTGTCTATCAGCTGGTGTGTCCACGGATCTTCTGCCTCCACAACAATAATTTGATTGTCTGCGGAGGCGGCAGAGGAAGTAAATTCGGCCACCTGCACCAGGGTTTTCACGGTGTTAGCATTGCCGTATTCCTTCTCCTTCCGACGTTCCCGGTAATCATATTTGCACATGGAGCTTTGAAAATCGCTGCCAAGGATGATGACATTTTTTGCGGTGAGGATGGATATATCCGAAAGCTGCTTTGAGGAAAAGGTCTCTCCTTCCCGAACAATGACGGTGAGCTGATTTTTTAAATTTTCCCGGTGAATCGTGTCGGAAAGCCTTTCGTTCAGCTCCCGTTCCACGGCTTCGGCGCCTTCGTTTACCAGAATGACGATGACCTCCCTCTTCCCGGTATAAAGCATATCGTTCACGATTTCTGAGGCCCGGTTGTTCCAGTTCAGGATGACAGTGTGGCCGGATATTTTCAGCGCCCGCCGACCTGATTTGGAATTGTCAATAAAGTTGGATATGGCGTTCGTCACATAACCTATCACCGCGCCGGTAAAGGTAATCATGCCGATGATGACCGTGAGCATACAGACAATGACCAGCCCCACGCCGGCCTCACCTACGTCCGCAATTACATAAGAGATGCACCCGGCGTCCAGTATCATGCTGATCGTATAAAATACGGATACCCAGAAGCCGGAATTGTCCAGGGAAGAAGGGGCCAGTGCGGAGATGATAAACGCCGCCAGGACGAACAGAAGGATATTTAATAGTAAGATACCCAACAAAATCGCCATTGACGGAGTTTTCACCACAAAAATGTTGATTTTTTCCGGTCGATTGTAAAATGAAGTTGAACACCTAAAAAATCCATAGCAATTGAATCCG
>JAJQCH010000005.1 GCA_021202795.1 Oscillospiraceae bacterium | reverse complement strand
AGGTTCATAAATTCATTCTACCGAGTGTCCAACTTGCACTTGCAATTTGCGTTTTCTGTATTATGTATCGTTTCGACAGTTTTCACATGGAACGGCCTTATCAGCTTGCTGCCGCTGTTAGGAACTATCATTACAACGGCTGCCTGCTGGACAAACAATGCAAAAAATATACGGATTGCCAATTTGTGTTCAAACTCACCCTGTATGCTGCTGTATGATATTTTTATCCATTCCTGGGGTGGAGTGCTGAATGAAAGCATCACAATCATGTCTATAATCATCTCCATCCATCGCTTCGGCTGGGACGCCTTAAATAAAAGCAAGGGCGGATGATCAAGCTGCGGATGAATTTTTATATCACTTCTCCCCCACCAGCTTTTCCAGGGCGTTCAGGATGTTTTCATATCCTGTGCAGCGGCAGAGGTGGCCTGAAATGGCGCGGCGAAGCTCCTCGCGGGTGTAGGTTTTGCCGGTTCCTATCAGCTCCACGGCAGTCATAATAATGCCCGGCGTGCAAAAGCCGCACTGGACGGCGGCCTCGTCCACAAACGCCTGCTGAATGGGGTGAAGCTGCCCGGTGGCGGGGCCGCGCAGGCCCTCCACGGTTAGGACGCTTTTTCCATCCACCCAGACCGCGAGATAAATGCAGCTATTATAGGCCCGGCCATCCACCAGCACGCAACAGGCGCCGCACTCCCCCACCTCGCAGCCGGTTTTCACGCTTGTAAGACCAAACTCATCCCGGAGAAGCTCTGTCAGGCTCATGCGAACGTCAACGCTGCACGTCCGCTCCCGGCCATTGAGAGTGAATGTAATGGTTTTAAACCCCATGGAGAACACCTCCTGCCTGCTTCACGCTTTGGGTCAGACAGCGCCGCAGCAGCTCCTGGGCCAGATAGCCACGAAATTCCGCCTTGGCCCGCCAGCTCGTCCGGGGATGAACATCCTCCCCGACCGCCTGGGCCACTTGCTCTATCGTCTCCAAACTGACGGGCTGCCCCCGTCCCGCCGCCTCTGCGGTTTCTGCCCGCATAGGCACCGGCCCGGCCACGCCGTAGGCAATGCGAACGTCCTGAAACGCCGCCTTGTCCGCCGTCAGGCGGACGTTCACGCTGCACCCCAGAGTGGCGATGTCCATGGCGTTTCGCATGGCATATTTGATATACCAGCCGGAATAGCCCTCATAGGCCATTTTGGGTATCGTCACGGCGGTCAGTATCTCCCCTGGCCGGATGTCCACCTGCCCGGCCCGAATATACCACTGGGCGGCTGGAACCTTCCGCACTCCCTCTGGCCCGGCCAGCTCCATCACCGCATCCCAGGCCAGCAAGGTGGCCCCGGTATCAGCGGAGGTAACGCCGTTGGAGACATTGCCCCCGATGGTGCCGATATTCCGCACCTGTGGGCCGCCCACCTGCCCCGCCGCATAGCCCAGGACAGGGACAAGACGCTCTATCAGCTCGTTTTCCGATACGTCCGTGAAGCTGGTCAGCGCACCAATGCGAAGAGTTCCGTCCTCCGCCAGGGAAACGCCCCGCAGCTCGTCTATGGTGTAAATGCTTATCAGCTCGCACCCGGCCAGCTTTCCGTCCCGCAGCTTGACAAGCTGGTCGGAGCCGCCGGCAATAATTTTCGCCTCCGGGTGTGCCTGGCGCAGTGCCACGGCCTCCCGGACAGAATATGCCTCATACAGGGCCGAAAAATC
The DNA here is from genome assembly GCA_021202795.1 of Oscillospiraceae bacterium. GTDB lineage: Bacteria > Bacillota > Clostridia > Oscillospirales > Oscillospiraceae > CAJOIG01. Next base: position 3,805 of record JAJQCH010000005.1, on the reverse strand, counting down.
AAACATGGATTAGCCCCTCCTCTCGGAATCGTTCAAACAGCACATGAGGCGTCATGGGCAGACGGTCTATCTCCACCCCGGTGGCCTGCAAAACCGCGTTGCGGATGGCCGGGGCCGGAGACACGGCGGGAGGCTCCCCCAGCGCCTTGGTGCCGAAGGGACTGGTAGGCTCCGGGTTTTCCACGAACAGCGCCCCCAGATTGGGATGATCCATGGCGGTGGAAATCTTGTAATCCAAAAGATTATTGTTCAGCGGGCGGCCTGTCTTTTCGTCGAATTTCAGCTCCTCCCCCTTGGCGTAGCCGATGGACATACTCATGCCCCCATGTACCTGGGCCTGGGCGAGCTGAGGATTAATAAGCGTTCCGCAGTCGTGGACATTCACAATATTCAGCACCTTCACCTTGCAGAGGGGGATGTCCACCTCCACCTCCGCAAAGGAGCAGCCGAAAGAGTAGGCGTTGGATTTGACCTGTGTGGTGTCTTCCGCCGTGATATAGGCGGCCCGCTCCATGCTGTAGGTCGCCTCCGTCGCCAGGGCCTCCAGGGTCATAATCGTCTCCCCATGGGAGACGATGTTCCCGTCCCGCAAATCCAGCTCCTCCGCCGGAATTTTCGTGAGCCAGGAGGCATAGGCCAGTATCTTCTCCCGAAACTGGCGGCCCACATTGGCGATGGCAAAGCCCTCCACATAGGTCTGGCGGGAGGCGTAGGCCCCGGTGCCGTAGCCGGTGACGTCCGTATCCTGGCAGGTGACGACGTGTACCTTCTCCACCGGCACCCCCACCGTTTGGGCCACCATCTGGGTATAGGCGGTGTCCGCGCCCTGACCGATTTCCGTCTCGGCGCACATATACTGCACCGAGCCGTCCTGGTTGAGCATCATCCGGCTGGTGGTGGCCTCCAGAGATATGGGCCAGACGGCGGTGTTATACCAGAATATTGCCATACCCACTCCCCGGCGCACCGGGCCGGTCTGGTTCTGATAGGCTTTGTATTTCTCCTGCCAGCCGATGTATTCCATGGCCTTTTCCATGCACTGACCGTGGCTGTCCTGCCAGTTCACATTGCCGGTAAAAGCGTCCCGATAGCCCACGGGCATACGGTTTTTGTCCCGCAGCGCAATGGGACTCATGCCCAGCATCTTCGCTATGTCGTCCACATGGCTCTCCATGGCAAAGGACACCTGGGGCATCCCATAGGCCCGCATGGCCCCGGCGGTAGGGGTGTTGGTGTAAACCGAATAGGCGTCAAAGCGGTACGCCTCACAGGGGTACATCTGCACAAAGCCGTTGGTGGCCTTGGCCGCTGTGGAGTGGCCGTGGGAGGTATAGGCCCCCTGCTGGGAATACTCCTCCATTTGCCGGGCCACAAAGGTTCCGTCCCGGCGGAAGTAGGTGATGAGGTGGAATTTTCCCCCGTGGCGCACCCGGTTGTTCACAAAGGTCTCCTCCCTGGACACGTCCAGCTTGACGGGGCGGCCATCGGTCAGGGTGGCGAGATAAGCGCACAGCGGCTCATATAAAGCGTCCTGCTTGTTGCCGAAGCCGCCGCCGATGTAGGGCTTTATCACCCGAATCTCCCCCCAGGGCCGGCCCAGCGCCTGGCCCACGCAGCGGCGGACGATATGGGGAATCTGGGTGGAGGACAATATAGCTATCTTCCGCCCCTCCGTCCAGGCGCAGCAGATATGGTTTTCAATGTGGCAGTGCTGGACGATGGGGGTCTCATACCATTTATCCAGGCACAGCAGCCCCGGCTCGGCAATGGCCTTGTCCCAATCCCCGGCGCTGCCGGAGGTGTGCTTCAAGATATTGTTGGGGTAGTCCGGGTGAAGCTGGGGCGCTCCCTCCTTTATCGCCTCCAGGGGGTCGAGAACGAAGGGATAGGTCTCATATTCCGCCTTGATCAGGCGCAAAGCCCGCTTCGCGGCGATCTCATCCTCCGCAATGACAGCGGCCACGTCGTCTCCGTAATACAGGGGCCGGTCTGTCAGAAGCAGCCGATCGGCCACGTCCTGATGGGCCGGGTCAGTACTCCAGGGATGGCCCGCCGTGGGAAAATAATACCTCGGCACGTCAAAGCAGGTGACGATACGCACCACGCCGGGAACCTTCAGCGCCTCGCTGACGTCCAGGGAAAGCACTCTGCCGTTCGCCACCGTGGAGCGGAACACCTTCGCCACCAGGGCGTCCCGGCTGATCAGGTCTGCCGTATATTTGGCCCGGCCCGTGGCCTTGTCCGGGCCGTCCACACGCTTCATGCTGACGCCTACTGCCTCCATTCTATCCCCCGCCTTTCCTTTATATTTATAGATTTGCCAAATCTCATATCGTGCGGTCTATTGCACGTTCACCGGCCACATATTTATCCACGACCATAGAATCCCGCCCCCGATAAATGAGCTGTTCAAATCGGGTTTCCATGGTGTCCTTGCACTGGCAGTAGCTGGAATCGTCCACCACCACGGCGTCAAACTCATACCCCGGCTGGAAGGAACCCACCTTGCTGAAGAAGGAGCCGCCGCCCTCTGTAGCCATGTAAAACGCCTCCTGGGCCGTGAGATAGGCCGGGTGGCTATCATCAAGCTGCCACAGAGCGCGGGACACGCCGATAGCCTGCCGGATGACCGACCCCATGTCCAGGGTATGGCCGCCGGATATATCGGAACCAAGGCAGGTATGCAGACCCATGTCCAGGTATTTCCGCATAGGGGCAATGCCGCTGCGGACGTTGGTGTTGGAGGTGGGGCAGTGAACCACATAGGCTCCCCGCTCCTTCATCAGCGCACACTCCTCGTCGGTCATGTATATGCAGTGGGCCATCAGGGTACGGGGGCCGAGAAGGCTGTTTTCATCGTACACGGCGGCATAGCTGGGACTGTTTGGGTGAAGCTGATGAACCCACTCTATTTCATCCCGGTTCTCATCCAAATGGCTCTGCACTGGCAGGCCGGTCTCTCCCGCCAGTTCCCCCAGACCCTTCAAAAGCGCCGGGGAACAGCTCGGCACGAACCGAGGCGTCAAAATAGGCTGTGTGCGCCGAAAGCCCTTGTCCCGCTCCTGATTGAGCCAGTCCCTTGTCTCCGCCAAGGAATAGGCCGCGTCCCGCTCCCGGATGGTATCCGGGGCGTTGCTGTCCATATTTACCCGGCCCACAAAGGTTTTCAGGCCGGTTCGCTCCAGCTCCTCCATGAGAAGCATGGTGGCCTTGGTGTGGGCGGTGGAAAAGATCGCGGCGCGGGTGGTGAAGCCCTCAGACAGGTCAGCCGCCAGCTCTCCGTATACCTCTTTGGCGTAGTCCAGATCCCGGAACAGGGACTCCTCCGGGTAGGTCAGCTTCTCCAGCCACTGAATGAGCTGCATATCCATTCCCCGTCCCATGTTTCTGTACTGTCCGGCGTGAAGGTGCATATCGCAATATCCAGGGATGGTAATGAACTCCCGGTAGTCCTTCAGTTTTATGCCCTCATATCTGCCCGGCAGCCGTTCAAACACACCGTCGCACAAGCCGTCTTCATTGCAGACAGCAACGCTGTTTGGCCGCAGGCACAGCTTTTCAGGCCCCTCTGTATATATAAAATTTCCCCATATAGCAAACGGTTCCATGGTCGTACTCCTTTGAATGATCCTGGCTGACCCCATAATTTTTATGCCGTCATTATAACACATTCCATCCCACAGTGACAGAGGATTTGGCCAAATTTTTAGCAGGAAGGGTTGTTTTCCACCGCCGATTCCATTATAATAAATACGCAAATTGCAAGTGCAAGTTGGACACTCGGTAGAATGAATTTATGAACCTT
>JAJQCH010000081.1 GCA_021202795.1 Oscillospiraceae bacterium | reverse complement strand
CAAGGTTCATAAATTCATTCTACCGAGTGTCCAACTTGCACTTGCAATTTGCGGAGGAAACAAATCATGGCGATTCTGCCTTATTCTTTTGACAACGGACAGCCCATGCCCTGGGAGTACTACCCGGTGGCGGGGGGCGAGGATCTTTATGTGGGCCTGGGCATGGCCATCAACGACGGCCAGCTTGAGCGGTCCGCGACCCCGACCTTCATCTCCATGCGGGAGGAGGCGGCCCCGGCGGCGGGGACGATCATCCCGGTCATGCGCCTGACGGAGGGCGTGGTGTACGAGATCCCTCTGGAATCCGACTGTGACGGCCTGCAGATCGGCACTTGCGTCGGCATTGCCGATAACGGCCTGACCATCGCCGTCGGCGGCGAGATGATGGAGATCATCGGCTTTGACGGCGAGCAGGCCGGAGACCTGTGCCGCTGCCGGATTATCGGCGGGTAAGCCCGGCCTGCGGGCGCGGGAAAACACCATATTATATTAAATAAACAAAGGAGAGAAACAACATGGCAAATATTGTAATCGCGGAAGGCTCCGGGCGGCTGGATACGCTTTACGGCAAGTATCAGGCCCCTATCGCGAGCTGTATTGAGGACGTGGCGGAGGCCTGGAAGGTCAAGGAGATCGGCCCGAAGATCTTCCGCCAGGTCAAGAGCGAGAACTGGGCCGAGGCGTTCACCAGCGTCACCGCCGCCAGCGACTGGCAGGTGGTGGGGGAGAACGGCGCCCATCCCACCAACGGTTTTGAGGAGGGCTACCCCAAGACCATCGTGAACCAGGTCTGGAAGAGCCAGATCGCCATCTCCCGTGAAATGCGGGACGACAACAAGATCGGCGAGATGACCAAGCGGGCCACCAAGCTGACCGACTCCTTCTACCGCACCCGCGAGCGGTTTTTTGCGAACCTTCTCGGTACGGCCAGCCAGGGCAGCACCAGCGTCGCCATCAACGGCTTCGACTTCGACTGCGCCAGCGCCGACGGCCTGTGCCTTTTCAACACCGCCCACCCGGCCAAGGTCTCCGGCGCGGAGCAGGGGAATATGTTCGCCGACGCCTTTTCCGAGGAGGCCCTGGGCGCGGCCATGACCGCCATGCAGAACTATAAGGGCGACAACGGGGAGACCCTGGGCCTGGAGCCGGACACCATCATCATCCCCAATATCGCTGCGCTGAAGCGGGACGTGTTCGCCGTCCTGGGTTCCTACGAGGCCCCCGGCACCGCGAACAACGACTTCAACTACCTCTTCGGCTCCATGCGTGTGCTGGTCTGGCCCTATCTCAACGACTACATCGGCGACACCAACGCCGCCCCCTGGTTCCTGATGGACAGCTCCTATAACGACCAGTGCGACGGCGCGGTGTGGCTGGATCGGGTGGACTGCGAGATCACCAGCCGCCTGGGAGCCAATGACGAGAATATTTGGGATGGGTATGCCAGACTGTCCGCCGGGTTCGTAGACTGGCGCTTCGTACTGGGAGGCGGTCTTAATGGAGGCGCGACCCTGTAACGGGGGAATCAGCCAGCGCGGGGGGACGCTCTTATTTAGTGCCGGTACGGGGGAAACCCCTCCACCGCCTAGCGGCGGTCCCCCTCCCCTTTCAGGGGAGGCATCCGTGGCCGCAGTCAGCCCCATTCAACGGACTGCGAAGCAGACAATCCTCTCCATGAGTGCGCACTTATTAAGACGATAGTTTGCCACGCACTACGTTGAAAAGAACCAGCTCAAACTAGGAAGCCTCCCCTGAAAGGGGAGGTGGCAGCGCCAAAGGCGCTGACGGAGAGGTTACCCCCGTAGCCGGCACTAATTAAGACGTTACCACTCACAACCCACACTACAACCAAAAGGAGACCCAATGACAACCAACCAACGACAAAAACTGGAATACTGGCAGGACAAGCTGACCAGCTACGAGAACGCCTTCGCCCCGGAGGTGGAGAAGATGGACAGGCGGGAGGAGATCTACCGGGGCCGGAGCCGGATCGATCAGCTTGTGGACGGGGACGTGGTGCGTTCCACGCCCCATGTGCGGAACATCGCGGCGGAGCTTATCGAGGCCCAGGTGGACGCCAACATCCCCCAGCCCAAGGTGACGGCCCTGCGCCGGAAGGACGAGCATCTGGCCGCCCTTATCGAGGATATGCTCCGCAACAAGCTTGGCCAGCTCCCCATGGAGATCTTGAACGACCAGATGGAGCGGACAGTCCCCATCCAGGGGGGCGGCCTGTTCTCCTGGGTGGAGGACACCATCCTGGCGGATCTGGAGGACTGCCAGGGCCGTATCCTGTGCCGGTGCCATGACTGCGGGGCGGTGCAGCCGGGGGACAGGCTCCCCCAGGAGGAGGACGACGGGCCGGACGGGGACGAGACCGCCTGCCGCTGCCCCCTGTGCGGCGGGCAGATGGAGACCGCCCTGGAGGAATACCAGGAGCTGTGGCTCCCCGTTCAGCGTTCCGACGGCTCCGTCATCCCAGGGGCCGACCCCATCACCGGCCAGCCCAACCTGATACCTTATTATAAACCAGACATCTTCCCCGTGTTCCTGCAAAAATCCGTCTCCGTCTACGGCCAGCTCCTGGGGGAGTCGGACGTGGATAAAGTCGCCGACCAGCAGAACACCATCAACCGCCTGGAAAAGAGCATCATCGACCAGCTCCTGGCCTCCGGCAGCTATATCACCCTGCCTCCCGACCCCTCCATCCGGGTGGACACCGGGGCGGCCAAGGCCATCCGGCTGAAAAACGTGGCCGATCGAAATTATCTCGGCGTCTACGACCTGAAATGCGACGTGGAGCAGCCCCTGGCCTATATGGATTATGTATACCAGGAGGCCCGCGATCTGGTGGGCATCACCGATTCCTATCAGGGCCGGAAGGATACCACCGCCACCAGCGGGGTAGCCAAGGAGTTTGCCGCGAACCAGACCGCCGGGCGGCTCCAATCCAAGCGGGTGATGAAAAACGCCTGCTGGGCAAGGCTGTTCGAGGCCCTCTTTAAGTTCGAGCTTGCCTATGCCGACGAGCGGCGGCCCGTCATTGGCCGGGACGAGAACGGGGAGCCGGTGGACGAGGAGTGGAACCGCTGGGATTTCCTGGAGCAGGAGGCGGACGGGGCCTGGCGCTGGAACGACCGCTTTCTGTTTTCCTGCGACAGCGCCCAGGCCCTGGCGGCGGACAGAACCGCCATGTGGCAGGAGACCCAGGCCTACTTCACCGCCGGGGCCTTTGGAGACCCCACCCTGCCGGAGACCAGGCTTCTCTTCTGGCGGAAGATGGAGCAGCTTCACTATCCGGGGGCCAGCCAGACCAAGCAGGCCCTTCTCCGCCAGCAGACGGCGGAGCCGGCCATAGAACCGAAAGGAGTACAGACCCCATGACCCTGAACGATATGCTCGCCTGGGCGGAGGAAATGCGGCCCAGCGCCTACAGCCAGGAGCGGCTGACAGAATGGATCGAGGACGTGGAATCCGCCCTGTGGGAGCAGGTGCTTTTGCAGCGGAGCCAAAAGGCGCTGTACACCCTCCCGGATGACGGAGACAAGCGCCTTCTCCTGCCGGACAGATGGCGGCCCCTCTATACCGCCTGGCTGGGGGCCATGATCGACTACGCCAACGGGGAGTATACCCAGTACGAGAACGAACTGACCCAGTTTAATTCTTATGTAAACCAGCTCGCCGCCTGGTACGCCCAGAGCTACGCCCCGGCGGACAATTCCGCCCGTTGGCGGATGTGCGGCACCCTGACCGGCGGGGGGAGCGTGTGCTTCCGCCTCCCCCCGAAGGCGGCAGTGCTGACCGTGGAGTGCGAAATCACGGAACCCTTCGACGGGGAGGGGACGATCACCCTGGGAACCGAGGCGGAGCCGACCCTCCTCCTGGACAGCGCGGACGTATACGACACCACTGCCGGGGTCTACACCACCCAGCGCCTGGTCATCCCCCCCCGCCGGGGAGAAGCTGCTGCTGCAAGCCCCGGAGGGGGCGACCACGGGAGAAGCAATGGTGAGCCTGCTGGTTCAACTATCTGTGTAATCCAAGCCAATTTTATTGCAAATTATACTACGAAAGGAGCAACCACAAATGCCAACGCCAAACGACGTCATCGCCGCCTTTGCCTACTACATCGGAAACGGCGGGTACTATGAAAAGGCCAGCGCGAAAAATCTCAGCCGGGAGGTCTCAGATTTCGCGGCCAATAAGGGCAGCGCCAACTATACCTATATGGGCAAGCTCTGCGGGGTGAACCCTGGGGCTTGGTGCGCCATGATGGTATCCACCGCCGTGTACGAGGCCTGCGGCAGCGACAAGGCCGCCGCCAGGGAGGCCATGTGGGGGGGTCTGGCCCTATACCGCCTGCAATCAGCTCTTCGATGCGGGCCTGAGCCATGACGCCAGCCACTACAGCCCCTGGCAGCTTGCCAACAAGGGCCGCTCCGGCAGCGCCTATACCCCGAAGGCCGGGGACGTGATCGTCTTTTCCGACAACGGAACCAGCCGCTCTCACACCGGCCTGGTCTACGCCGTGGACGGCACCACCGTCTACACCTACGAGGGCAATTCCGGCAACATGGCCCGGAAGCGGAGCTATGCTCTGACCAGCAGCTATATCTATGGTTATGTCACCCTGAATCTGGATGGAACGAACGACAGCACGGACGGGGACGATTCCTGTGTCGCCCAATTCCAGCAGTATCTTGGCGTCACCGCCGACGGCATATACGGCCCCAAAACCAAGGCCGCCGCCGTGAAGGCCCATCAACATTATGTAAACTCTACATACGGCGCGGGAATCGCCGAGGACGGGGTCTGGGGGCCGGAGACCTATTACGCCACGGAGCGGGTGCAGAAGCCGGACGATAACGACGACGTCACCCTCTGGCAGGGGCTGCTGTACTGCCTGGGCTATGACCCGGTGGGGATAGACGGCAGCTTCGGGGCCAACACGGAGGCCGCCACCATGGCCCTCCAATCGGCCCAGGGCCTGACCCCCACCGGCATCGCCGACCGCTACACCTGGGCCAAAGCCCTGGGCGCTGACCGCCCCGCCCACACCGTCCTGAAAACCGGCAGCACCGGCCAGGAGGTGCGGTATCTCCAGAGGCTTCTCACGGAAAACGGCCACACCTTGGAGACCGACGGCGTGTTCGGCACGAAAACCTGCGCCGCCGTGAAGGCGTATCAGACCGAGCAGGGCCTGGACGTGGACGGCATCGTCGGGCCGAAAACCTGGGCGGCGCTGGAGTGAGCTGACGGTAAGGGGGGCCGCTCTCCGGCAGTGCCAACGGGGGAACCCCTCCACCAGTGGAGCTGGCGGCTCCCCCGCAACGCGGGGGAGGAACCCCTCCACCGCCCTAATGGGCGGTCCCCCTCCCCTTTCAGGGGAGGCCAACCCAGTCTGGCGCAGTCTTATAAATGTGCGTTTTATACTAACTTCCGTTGCAAAGTAAAATTCTACAACAAGCAACATCTAAAGCCTCCCCTGAAAGGGGAGGGGGACCATGCGTAAGCATGGTGGAGGGGTTCGCCGCCCCGCCAGGGGCGGCCCAGCAGAGGGCGCAGCCCTCGCGCTGGCTGATATGAATCGACAAACAAGAAGGAGAATATAAAAAACGCAAATTGCAAGTGCAAGTTGGACACTCGGTAGAATGAATTTATGAACC
>JAJQCH010000070.1 GCA_021202795.1 Oscillospiraceae bacterium | reverse complement strand
GTTCATAAATTCATTCTACCGAGTGTCCAACTTGCACTTGCAATTTGCGGTTTTTATGTTTTACTTATCAACTTCCGTAAGCCGCAATTCTACGCCGTCTGTCTTATAAAAAACCCGAATTATCGCCGAATCGCCCAAAAGGGATCCCCTCCACTTTTGGGCGATTTTATTATACGGAAAAGCCCTCTGATTTCAATGGATTCAGCAATTCTCTTCCGTCGTCCTTCTTTACGATTCGGCCTCTGTTTCCGCGTCGGCCTCAGCGTCAGCCTCAACGTCCGCGTTCTCCTCGGTAGCCTCGTCCTCGTCCTCCGCCGTCAGAATCTCCCAGATGTCGTCGTACAACCCGTCCACGGTGGAGCTGGACACCAGGAAGTAGGTCTCTCCGTTAAGCTGGCACAGATACTGGGTGCTGCTGTATTTCCAGAAGGTGACAGTCACCTCCTGCCACACGTCGGCGTCCCGCTGGAAGGTGATGGTCATCACCTCGGAACGGCCCTCCTCCGTGTCGGCAAGGCTCGCGGCGGTCAGGGCGTAGACGTCATCCAGCCAGCCGTCCATGTCGTCGGCGTCCAGGCTCTTGTCGCCCCAGGTATAGCTGTTCACCTGGGTCTCCACCAGCTCGGTCTCGACTTCTTCGGATTCTTCGGCGTCGGCGTCTTCGGCATCCTCCGATTCCTCGGTGTCTTCCTCGTCCTCCGTTTCGACCTCCACCTCCACCATTTCGATGGTATAGGTGCGTTCGATCTCATAGACCATATCTCCGTCCAGCGTCACCGCAATGGTGGTGACTGTGTCCCAATCCAGGGGCGTCAGGGTCAGAGGGGTCATGCTTGTCCAGTCGGGATACATCAGCCCGTCCAGGATAGAGCCGTCGGCCAGATACACCATATTGGAACCGGCCAGACGGACATATACATAGCCGCTGGTGTAGTCCCCAAACTCCAGGGTGAAGGTCTGAGTCTCATCCTCCGAATCCAGGTAGGTCAGGGTGACGACGCCCTGGGGGTCGTCCAGGCCGTAGGCGGACAGGTCTTCGGCGTTCCAGGTCTCGCAGGAGAGGAAGGAAATGCCGCTTACAAGCTCATACAGCGTGGCGACGGAATCCGCATCCAGGGCCGTGACCGCGGTGGTCGTCGTCGCTGCCACAGCCTCCGCCTCCTGGGAGGCGTCCTCGCCTTCAGCCTCCGTCTCGGCATCAGCCTCATCCTCGACTTCGACCTCCGCAGCAGTTTCCTCTGCAACGGTTTCCACCGCCGTGTAATCCACGCCGTCCAGGGTTGTCAAAAACCAGGTATAGGCATCGGTATAGTAAATGTCCGTGGCGTCCTCGATATATTCGACGGTATAAGAGGTGACGTCCGTCTCCACACTCAGGCTGACAACGGAGGCAATGTCCGTGGGGGCGCTCTCCAACTGAAGCAGGTCGTCGATCTGCACCTGGAAGGCCCCGGCCAGCAGGCCGGTCTCCGTATACACCGAGGTACTGCCGTCCACCCGGACGTAATATTCCCCGGTCAGGCTGGTGCTGCCCACGGCGTAGGTGACGGTGCTGTCCGCCGTGGAGGCCGTCACCGTCAGGGTGGGTTCGTCCAGGCCGTACTGCTCAAAGTCCTCCACGTCCGTCACCTCCTGGGAGGCGCAGGTGGAGGAGACCGCCGTCACCAGCGCGTCCACCGCCTCCTGGTCGATGGGGCAGGTCTCGTCGTCGGCGTTGACCCAGGTCTCCGAATCCGCGTCGTAGGTGAGATTGACCGTGCTTTCGCTGTACGTCCAGGACAGAGCGGTCACATCGTCATATTCCCCCACCGCCAGGTCGATGTCGTCATCAGTGATCTCCAGGGCCGCGTCAGCGGCCTCCTTTTGCGTTGTCAGGTAGTTGATCAGGCCCCAGGCTCCTACCAGCACGGCCAGAGCCGCCACCAGGACGCCTAATTTCGCACCGCGTTTCATCAGCGCCGCCTCCTTCGAATGAATATGACCACGCCGGAGGCCAAAAATAGCACCGGCACCACAATGACCAGCAAGGTCTTCAGCGTGCTGGCAGAGCTGTCCGAGAAGGACAGGTAATCGCTGCTGATGGTCTTGGTATGGATGGAAATAGAGGAATCCTTCTCGCACAGCCAGTCCACCGCGTTCAGGAACAGATCCTCATTGGCCCCGGAAACCAGACTGCTGTAGTCCGATTCCATGAACAGCGTGGAGGTGAACACCACCAGCTTCCCGCCGGAGCTGGCGCTCTCCACCGCCGCGCCCAGCATAAACGGGCCGGAGGGGTCGTCCTCTGTCTGCTCGTAGCTGGTCAAGCCGGACAGGCTCTCCTTTATATAGGAGGAGCTGCTGCTGGTCAGCAAAGCCGTAACGGTCAGGTCGTCGTTCTCCCCAATCTCCGTCAGTCCCTGGGCGTCGGGCATCAGCACGCTGTAGCCGTCCTCTGTCAGGGGGGAGGTGATGTCGTGGCTGCCCAGGGTGGGCAGGATCAGGTCGATATAGCCGTAATAGTAATAGCTGCTGTTGCTCTCCAGCACATAGCCATAAGTCAGGTCAAGGCCCCAGTCAGAGAGAAGGGTCTGGAAGTTGGTCATGTCCTCCTCTGTGTATTCGGTGGTGATGATCATCTCCCCGCCCTCGGCCAGGTAGGCCTCGATCATGGCCACCTCGTCGGCGGACAGGTCGCTGGTGGGGCCGAACAGGGCCAACACCGCGCAGTCCTCCGGGATCGCATCCACGGTCAGAAGACTCAGCTCCTCGGTCTGGATGTTATCCATATTGATGGCGTCCAGCACGTCGTCGGAAACGCCGCTCTCCCCGTGGCCGGTGAGAATGTACATAATGGGCAGGTCGTCGCTGGTCACGTAGCCGATGGCGCTGGTGAGCTGGCTCTCTCCCGCGAACACGTCCAGGTATTCCTCGCCGTAATAATAGTAGTAATAATAATACGTTGAGTAGTCGGAGTACGTCCAGATGTCGGAGTAGGGGATGTATATGGTTCTGTCCCCGCAGACCACCAGCAGGCTGTTGTTGGTGATGGTCTCGTCCGTATACTGGCTGGCGAAGCTGGGGTACACCACCGGGTCAACGGAGGTGACGGTGACGTGGCTGTATTCCGCGTATTTTGCCAGCACCTGCTCCATGGTGGAGTCCTCGCTGCCGGACTGGACGATCCAGTACACCTCCACGTCCGTCTCCAGAGAGCCAAGAATCTGCTTGGTCTGGTCGGAGATGGAATAGATCTGGTTTTCCGTCATATCAAGCTGGGTGCCGGAACTGGGCAGGGCGTTCACCACCAGGTTCACCACCACGGCGATGGCGATGACCACGATGGCGGCGAAAATGCTGTAGGAGCCTGCCCGCCAGGCTTTGGTGTTAAAGGCGGCCCGAAGTCTGCCGGAACCCTTCTTTTCTTTCCCGTTCTCCGTCTCGGAAGGCTCGGACGCTACCGTCTCCGGGGCTTCCGCCTCCGGCGTATCCGGGGCCTGCTCCTCCACGGTCTCCCGCGTCCACTCCTCGGTCTCCGGGGCCTGGTTCGGCTCCCGTTCCGGGTTATTCTGGGTGTTCATTCGCTCCACCTCCTGCGTTCCATAGACTGCACGGTGAGGAACAGGAACACTGCCGCCACCGTTATATAGTATACAATACTGGTAATATCGAATATATCATAGGTAAAATTGTCAAAGCGGTCGAAAACCGCGAGCTGATCCAAAATCGAGACGATCAGCCCGGAAAAGGCGTCCTGCCAGATCATAAAGCAGACGAGCAGCACGGCCCCCAGAACGATGGAAAACATCAGGGCGAAGCTCCCGTTTTTCGTCAGACGCCACAAAAGCACGCCCAGCAGCACCACCAGCACGGCCAGCACCACAAAGGACACCCACGCGGCGCTGGACATATAGTCCGTCAGGGCCGACAGGAAGTAGAGCAGCAGCAGCACGATGAAGCAGCAGCCCGCCGCCACGCCGGAGCTTTCCACCAGGGAGGAGATGAACAGCCCGATGGCTACCAGGGCCAGCCCCAGGAAGAAGAACCCGATCAGCGCCCCATAAGCACTTTTCAGGGAGATGGCGCCGGACAGGGTCATGGCGTTAATCACCACCGGGTACAGGGCCATGACGATCATGGGCAGAGCCATCACCGTCACCAGGGCGAAATACTTGCCCAGGACGATCTTCGTCATGCTCATGGGCAGGGAGTACAGAAGCTGATCTGTCCGCTGGTGCCGCTCCTCCGCGATAGATCGCATGGTCAGCAACGGCACGGCGATCAGCATGACAAATTCCATGCTGTACAGCACATAGGAAAACTGGGTATACCCGGACAGGTTGTAGGCCATGACGTATATACCCCCGAACAGCAGCATCAGCGCCCCATAGATATACCCGGTCAGGCCGTTAAGCTGGCTGTCCAGCTCCCGTTCGTAAATGGCGCTCATTGCTCCGCCTCCTTTTCATTCTCGTCCGCCGCCGGGGTCGGGGCCTCCGCCGTTTTTTTGGACTCGCTCTTGAACCAGGACTTCCGGCCCCGTTTCTCCTGCGTCTGGGCCTCCGCCTCGGCCTGGGCGGTCAGAGTCAGGAACACGTCCTCCAGGCTTGCCTGCTCCCGCTCTAAGCGCAGCACGGGGATACGCCGGTCGCTCATGGCAAAGGACAGCCGCTCGTCCATCTCCTCACTCAGATCGGACACAGTGACGGTCAGGCTGCATCGGCCCTCCGCCCCCTCCTGGGCCTCGACTTTCTGCACGCCCTCCACGCTTTTCAGCGCCCTCTCCGCATCGGCGGCGGACGCCTTCACGGTCAATTTATAGGTGGCTTCTCCGGCGAACTGCTCCTCCAGGCTCTGGGGTTCCCCGCAGGCCACCAGCTTTCCCCGGTTGATAATGAGGATCTGGTCGCATACCGCCTGCACCTCGCTTAAAATATGGCTGGACAGGATGACCGTATGCTCCTTGCCAAGCTCGTGGATCAGATCCCGAATCTCAATGATCTGGATGGGGTCAAGGCCCACGGTCGGCTCGTCTAGGATGACCACCGCCGGGTCGCCTAAAATGGCCTGAGCAATGCCGACGCGCTGGCGGAAGCCCTTGGACAGGTTTTTGATCAGCCGGTCGGCAACCTCGGTGGTGCCGGTCACGTCCATCACCCGCTCAAGCTGGGCTTCCTGCTCCTTGCCGGAAACGCCCTTAGCCCTGGCCACGAAGGTCAGATACTCCCGCACCGTCATGCCGACATACAGGGGCGGCAGCTCCGGCAGATACCCAATGCGCCGCTTGGCCTCCGTGGGGTTGTCGAAGATGTCATATCCGTCGATGGTGACGGTACCGCTGGTGGCGGCCAGGCACCCGGTCAGGATGTTCATGGTGGTACTCTTCCCCGCGCCGTTTGGCCCCAAGAAGCCGTAGACTACCCCGTTTTCCACGGTGAAATTCAAATCGTCCACGGCCAGATGGTTGCCATAGCGCTTGGTAAGATGGCTTACCTCTATCAACGCAAAGACCTCCTTGCTTTCACATATGATCCCATTCTATAACCAATTTCCCTGTCTGTTTGTGACAAGTTCGTGACCAAATCCGGGAATTTTATAAACAATTTGTTAAGATTTGTAAACAAGACGATATGATTTATTGGCGCATTGTAAAATGAAACTGCAATAGTAAAAAGAATATCCATAGTGAT
>JAJQCH010000180.1 GCA_021202795.1 Oscillospiraceae bacterium | reverse complement strand
ACTATGGATTTTCTTTTTCAAGTGTCCATCTTCATTATGCAATCAACCAAAATAACGCATTATAACAGCGGGCCGGTTTTCCCCGCCCGTTAAATCATACCCTTTTTCCCGATAAACAAGACCTGTCCGCCTGCCTGCATACACATAAGATACACCGGCCAGGCCGCTGCCCCCATCTGCGATAAAATCGCAGATTAATCTTTCACATATCCCGGCGGCCCTCCAAGGCCCGCACCAGGGTGGCGTCGTCCGTAAACTCCAGGTTGGAGCCTACGGGGATACCATAGGCCAGCCGTGTTACCCGAACGCCGAAGGGCTTCAGAAGCCGCGAGATATACATGGCCGTAGCGTCTCCCTCCGTATCGGGATTCGTCGCCATAATGATCTCCTGTATCTCTCCCTCCGACACGCGCTTTACAAGCTCGGTGATGCGGATGTCGTCCGGCCCTACATGGCTCATAGGCGACAGTACGCCGTGAAGAACGTGATAGACGCCATTATACTCACGGCTCCGTTCCAGGCTTGCCACATCTCTTGGCTCCGCCACTACACAGATCACAGAGCGATCCCGCTTGCCGTCCGCACAGATGGAACAGATTTCCCCGTCTGTCAAATTCTGGCAGACAGGACAGGTGTGAACACGCTGCCTCGCCGTAAGGATAGCCTGGGCGAACGCCTCCGCCTCTCCCTCCGGCATACCAAGCACATGGAAAGCAAGCCGCTGGGCGCTTTTCCGGCCAATACCGGGCAGAGCCGCAAAGCGGTCGATCAGTTCTTCAAAGGACGCTGGAAAAAACGACATAACGCTCCCTCACCTGTTCCGCAGTGCTTGCATTTGCGCGGCACGGTCGGCAGCCCCAAACACGGCGCTGCCCGCCACAAGGACATTCGCCCCGGCCCGCAAGGCCACAGGGGCCGTCTCCGGCCCGATGCCGCCGTCTACCTCCAGGTCACAGGCAGGGTTTATCTCATCCAGACGCGCCCGCAGGGCGGACACCTTCTGCATTTGGTTCGCCATAAATTTCTGTCCGCCGAAGCCCGGCTCCACGGTCATCACCAGAACCATGTCCAGCTCCGCCAGCCAAGGCTCCAGCGCCTGCCAGCAGGTATTCGGCTTCACGGAAAGGCCGGTCTTTGCGCCGCAGGCCCTGGTTTCCGCGAGGGCGCGGGTGATGTTCTCCGGGGTGTCCGCCTCCACATGGAAGGTGAGAAGGCTTGCCCCCGCCCCGCAAAAGGCTCCCACATACCGCACAGGCTGAGTTATCATCAGGTGTACGTCCAAAAACGCCGAGGGGAATGTCTTCCTCAGACTCGCCACCACCGGCACGCCAATGGAGATATTCGGCACAAAAATGCCGTCCATCACATCCACATGGACATAATCAGCCCCGCCCCGCAACACCTCTGCCACCTCATCACCCAAGCGGGTGAAGTCAGCCGACAGAATGGACGGCGCGATTTTTTCCGTTGTCATACAGCGCTCCTTATGCAAAGATGCTCCGCCGCACCGTGTACAGCAGAATTGTATCGTTTCCCCGAATGGGGTATGATTTTTGACTCATGTATAGCCCCTGCGCTATGCAAAAACCCGCGATTTTCGATGTCTGTCCCTGTATCTATCCGACGGGCCAACGCCGGGCCATATTGACCAAACAGCCTTAAAACTGCAGTTGTATTATAATACCATGTTTACAAAAAATAGTCAATGCTCCAAAATCCCGGTTTCACAATCATAAATATCTTGACGGCGTTTGTTTTTTAGCATAAAATATACTTGTATTTGTATATGTATACCACAACATTGACTTCGTTTGATTTGCAGGAGGCATACTATGCGAGAAATAAAGCGGCGAAGCGCCGTTCCCGTTTACATCGCCGCCGGGGTTTATGCCCTGTACGCGCTGATTTTCCCCCTCTACAGCTCCTGGCACTTCCTCATTGCCGCTGTTGTGACAGCCGCCGCCTGGCTCATTGCCGACTGGCTTATAAAACCCGTGGTAGAATATATCCCAGAGCCGGAAGAGCCGGAACCGGAGCCTGTTTCCCATGGGGCGGAGACAGACGCCATTCTGGCAGAAGCCAAAACCGCCCGCCGCGAGATGGAGCGTCTTTCCGCCTCCATCGGGGATGAAACCGTCCGCCAGCGCATCGCCCGCCTAATCGCTCTGTCTGACCAGATCGCCCAGGACGCCATACAAGACCCCAACGACATCCCGCAGATAAAGAAATTCCAGGGATACTTTCTCCCTTCCACCGTACAGCTTTTAAACGCCTATGACCGCATGGCCTCCCTCGGCACGGAGGGCGAGAACATCACCGCCACCAAGCAACGTATCGCGGAAATGCTGGACACGGAGATAACCGCCTTTGAAAAACAGCTTGACGCCCTGTATAAAAACGACTATCTGGACATCGACGCGGACGTGCAGGTCATGCACAACCTCCTCCGCCGGGAAGGACTTTTGCAGGACGACGAGCTTCAGCAGCTTCTGAAAAAGACGAAGGAATAACCCCGCCCTCACACCTGCCCCCTTCTGGGGAGGCGACGGAGCGCAGCCCCTTCACCGCCTTACGGAGATTTCTCTTGACGGGGGGAACCCCTCCACCGCCCTACGGAGATTTCTCTTGACGGGGAAACCCCTCCACCGCCCTGTCGGGCGGTCCCCCTCCCCTTGCAGGGGAGGCAACAAGGAATTGATTATAAAACGAAAGGACAAACACTATGGCAGACGAAGAAAAGACCTTGGGCTTCACCCTGACCCTCGACCCGCAGAATGAGACATCCACCAACGCAGCGGCAGCCGCCGCAGCCGCAAACGTTCCCACCCTGACGCTGGGAGAACAGCCTGCGGAGGAACAAGCAGCCCAAGCCCCCGCCCTCCCGGTGGAGGAGCAACTCACCATCGAATCTCTGTCCCCCGCAGAGCAGGCCGCCGTGCGGGAATTTGCGCAAAAAATAGACGTGACCGACTCCCAGCAGGTGCTGACCTATGGATCCGCTGCACAAAAAAACATTGCGGACTTCTCCGCCCAGGCGCTGGAAAAGGTTCGCACCAAGGATTTGGGCGAGGTTGGCGATATGCTGACTAACCTGGTCGCTCAGCTCCAGGGCCTGTCTCCCGCCGATCAGGAAGGCTCCAAAGGGATAAAAGGTCTGTTCCGCAAGGCCTCCCGCAGCATCAGCGACATGAAAACCCAATACGACAAGGCTGAGGTGAACGTGGACAAGATCACCGCCGCTTTGGATCAGCACTGGATAACGCTGAACAAGGACATCGTGACCATGGATCAGATGTATGAGATGAATCAGGCGTATTATAAGGAACTGTCCATGTATATTCTGGCGGGCAAGCTGCGCCTGAAGGAGCTGCGGGAGACTGAGCTGCCCAAGCTCATCGCCCGCGCGGAGGAGACCGGCCTGCCGGAGGACGCCCAGGCCGCCAACGACTACGCAAACCTCCTGGGCCGGTTTGAAAAGAAAATCCACGACCTGGAGCTGACCCGGATGATTTCCATTCAGATGGGTCCCCAGATCCGTATGATTCAAAACAACGACGCCCTGATGGCGGAGAAAATACAGACCGCCATCGTCAACACCATCCCCCTGTGGAAGAGCCAGATGGTTCTCGCCATGAGTATGTACCACTCCCAGCAGGCGATGGAGGCGTCTCACAGCGTCAGCGAGGTGACAAACGACCTGCTGAAGAAGAACGCCGCCGCCCTGCACTCCGGCTCCGTATCCGTGGCTCAGGAGGCAGAACGAGGCATTGTGGACATCGAAACGCTGACCCAGACCAACCAGGAGCTTATCGCCACCCTGGAGGACGTCCGCAAGGCCCAGGACGATGGCCGCGCACGCCGAGCCCAGGCCGAGGTCGAGCTTAGCCGCATTGAGGGCGAGCTGAAGCAAAAGCTTCTGGAAATGCGGGGCTGAGGTCTCCCCTGCTGAATTTGCAGAAAGGCACAGTACTTGGAATTCCTAAAAAAACGGCAAAACGCAATTATCGTCTTTATCGCGGCAGTCGTCCTTTTTACCCTGATCGGCTGCCACAGAAGTCTGACCAAAGCCTGCGATAAAATCGAGGCTGCCTTCTTCGACAAGTCGCAGCTCTCCGCCGAGGGATATTACACCTGCCCCGGCGACCAGCTTGAAAACTGCGTGAAGTACGCGAATCGCCTTCTCAGCGTAATAAACGGAGCCGACTGGTCCGGCGAGGCCTATGATACCCTGGCTCTGGCTCGGCAGGCTCTGGCGGACGCCCTGGACGACGGAGATATATCCGACATATATGACGCAAACCAGCAGCTAATCGCCGCCGTGGAAGCGGTGGAAGCATTGGTGGACGGCGGCGCCGTCCTGCCGGAGAGTAACGACGATTACGAGACTATCCTTTCCGACTTTTATTCCGCTCAGTCTGTTGCGGCGAATAGCGCTTATAACGACTATGTGGACGAATTTACCGACACCACCCTTCGTGCCTTCCCTACCAATATTCTTCGGCGGCTTGCCTTTGTGTCCGCCCCGGAAAAATTTGAATGACGGAATAAGGGAGAGTTTATCATGAAAAAATGCAAATCCCTTCTGGCCGTTCTGCTGATGCTGGCGGTACTGTCCGTCCCCGCCCTGGCCATCGAGCTGGAAGCCGGTACCGGCGACGGCTTTTATGTCCAGGACAACGCAAACGTCCTCTCCTCCGAAACGGAAAGCCTTATTGCCGGCTATAACGCCACCCTGGAACAGCAGTGCGATGGAGCGCAGCTTGTGGTCGTCACCGTCAGCTATCTGGATGAGGACACGCAAACCGCCTCCCTTCAGCTTATGAACGACTGGGGCGTGGGCGATGAAACGGAGTCCAACGGTATGCTCCTCCTCCTGGTGGCGGAGGAATACCGGGGCTGGCTCTCCAACGGGGACGGCCTGGACGAGGTGTTTACCGACAGCATGGTGGATGAGTACCTGGAGGACTACTTCTGGAACTACATCGACGCAGACGAGTACGATGAGGGCATTCAGACTCTGGCTGGGGAGTTATACGCCTGGTATCTGGACTATTACGGTGTGGATACCACAGACAGCGATACCGTGTATTACGACGAGAACGAGGACAACGATACAGCCTACTACGATTCCAGAGCGGAATCGCAGACCCGATCAAGTGGAGGTTTTTCTATGATTGTTACCATTATTGTTCTGCTGGTGGTCATATGGCTGCTGGTCTCCATGAACCGCTATAACCGTATGCGGGGCTGGGGTTATACCGGCGGCTTCTGGCCTATCTTCTGGTTCCGTGGGCCGGGCCTTTATCGGGACTGGTACCATCGTCACGGCCCTCGCGGCCCCGGAGGACCCGGTGGCCCTGGCGGACGCGGCCCCGGAGGGCCTGGAGGCTTCGGCGGCGGCCCCGGCGGAGGTGCGCCTAGAGGCGGCGGCGGCCCCGGTGGTGGTTCCCGCGGTGGCGGCTTTGGAGGTGGTCCCGGCGGAGGCGGAGGCTTCGGTGGAGGCGGAGGCTTCGGCGGCGGTGGCCACGGTGGCGGTGGCGGCGGCGGTCGCCATTGACAGCAAATACGATGAGGCAGTTCATTTCAGATTTGAGCTGCCTCTTTTTTCGGCTACATATGGCAAAAACTGTAATTTCTTCCAAAATATGTTAGCAAATGTCTTTTATTTTTGGTGTTAGTCAGCAAAAGGGTCGTTCGATCAGATCAACAGTAAGCC
>JAJQCH010000025.1 GCA_021202795.1 Oscillospiraceae bacterium | reverse complement strand
GATTCAATTGCTATGGATTTTTTAGGTGTTCAACTTCATTTTACAATCGACCTTTAAAAATTGTCCTAACTGTGGTGGCGTTATGTTTTGGTATGATTCCTGCTGGGAATGTACAAATTGTGACCAAGAAATATATTCAGGCGAAGATGACAACGATGGCATAATTGAAGGCTAAATCCCGGTTTATCGAGACAAAAATTAATACAGGATAACAGCCAGGAATCCCAGACACGCAAAGTAAGTGCCTAAGCTTCCTGTTATTCCCTGCGAGGCATCTGATGAAAGTCAGGTGCCTTTTTGTTGCCCAAATGTCTCCGTGACATCATTTATTCGGAATAAAAACCGTACGGTATGAGGAAAATAACGGAAGAAGAAAGGAGCTGTGATAGCGTTTGGAGGTAAATGTAAGGGACGAAAAGAAAATGGTTGATGTCTGGCTGACAAATGCGGAAAAGAACGACCCGCAGATTCAGGCGCAACTCAAGGACATCTATGGGGAGTACAAGAAGAAAAAATATCTGGTGGTTGTCTATCAATCCGGCAGCCGCGACCTCTACGAAAGTACGCTGGCACTGCTGGCCTATAATAAAAGGCGGGTGGCGGAACTGGATGTGCAGCGGGAGAAGCGGCAGCGCACTGCTGCGATGGAGCGCTGATCATTGACGGGAGGGAATTTTCCCTCCCATATTTCTTTTTTGTTGCAATCTATAGAAAAAGAATATACAATGTTATCTATAATTCAGAAAACCAGCTAGGATAAATAGGGGGGCCACCGTATGACAGAAACATTCGACATCGCTGGATACGCCCGCATTTCTGTGGACGATGAGCTGGATCGGGACAACGTATCCATTGAAAACCAGAAGGCCATTATCCAGGACTTTGTAAAGCGTCGTTTCCCCGACAGCTCATTGACCTTTTTTGAGGATCGAGACAGGTCGGGCTACACCTTCGAGCAGCGAGAGGGCTATCAGGCCATGCGCCGGGGGCTGATGAGCCACAAGTATGATATTCTGGTGGTCAAGGATTTTTCCCGCTTTTCCCGCCGGAACAGCCGGGGCCTGGTGGAGCTGGAGGACTTGCGGGACGCGGGCGTGCGCATTATTTCCATCGGAGACGGCATCGACTTCCCCAACGACGACGACTGGCTGAAGATACAGTTTCAGTTTCTCATCAATGAAATGCCGGTGACGGACACCAGCAAGAAAGTTCGTAATGTCATCAAGCGCCGTCAGGCGGACGGCCAGTGGCTTTGCGCCGCGCCCTACGGCTATATCATCAACAAGCGCAGGGAGTTTGAGATCGTCCCCACAGAGGCCGACATTGTACGCCGTATCTTCGACCTCTACAATAACGCAGGCTGGGGCTATAAGAAGATCGCCAATTACCTTACGGATGAGGGAATTCCCACCCCCCGAATGTCGGAGCAAATTCGGAAGGAGGCCCTGGGAGAGGCGTACAACCGCAAGACAAAGGCGGCCTGGGCTATTGTGACGGTGCAGGGGATACTGGACAACGATTTTTACATCGGCACCCTGCGGCAGGGCAAATACACCCGGACGAAGATCAACGGAAAGGATGTCCGCCGGGACGATGGGGAGCAGATCGTCATTGAGAACCATCATCAGGCCATCATTGACTATCGCACGTTTGCCACCACCCGCGCCCTGCGGGAGAAGCGCAGCCGGAACAACTACCGGGGTGTGAAGATCAATGATAACGTATACTCCGGCTTTTTAGAGTGCGGCGACTGCGGCAGCCCCATGTTTGCCATGAGCCGCAGCGACTTAAAGCCCGCCTACACCTGCGGCACCTATCACCGCCGTGGGCGGGCGGGATGCACCAGCCATCACATCCGAACGGATAAGCTGGACGAGCTGCTGAAGATCTATGTCAGGCGGGTCATGGAGCAGTCCGCCGCCATGCTGGAGAGGCTGAACGCCGACCCGAGCCGGGAGACGGAGAACGTGACCGAGACCGAGCAGTCCGCAGACCATCTGGCCCAGGTGCTGGACGATTTGACGGAGGAGCTGAAGGCCACCAAACGTCAGCGCGTCCGGGATATTATGAAGCACCCGGATCAGGAGCGGCTGCTGGAGGAAACATATGATGAACTGGAATCCGACCTGCAGCAGAAAATTGCAGGGCTGAATCACCAGATCGAACTGCTCTCCGATAAGCGCAATACCATTCTCCGGGTAAACCGGGTGGCGAAAACGGCCATAGACGTTTTTCGGGATATTCTGGAAAAGGACAGCCTGGAACGCAACGATTTGGAGCTGCTCATCGACCGCATCAGGGTTTATGAGGATCGCCTGGAAATTCAGCTTCAGCCGGATATTGACGCCCTGCTTTGTGCGGGGCAGATAGAGGACACTGTAAATTTTAACCGGGACACGGCAGAAAACAGCCAAGTCACCCTTGTTCAGCGCGCAAAACAGCACGCAGACAAGGTCTATCGTGTCCATGTTATCAGTGACGGCGACCCGTTGGAGATTTATACAGAGAAGGATGGGGAGGTTATCTTCAAAAAGTACTCCCCCATGGGAGAGCTGAGTGGGTTTGCGGAGCAGATCTGCGAGTCTATGCATAAGACCACGGACTACCCTTCGGCGGTGTGCGACCGGGATGGGGTGATCGCGGCGGCGGGGCCGGGGCGAAAGGACATCCTTGACCGGCACATCGGCCCGGCGCTGGAGGCCGTTATGGAGGGACGCCAGACCTTTCTGGGTGAGCCGGGGGGTCGTCGGGTGCCGGTAACGGACCAGGAAAGCTCCCCGGCGGCAGCGGTGGCGGCTCCTATTTTGTCCCAGGGAGACGTGTTGGGCTGTGTGGTATTTCTGGAGCGGCCTGACGGCGTTCGGGCCGGAGACACGGAGATCAAGCTGGCCGGAACTGTGGCCGGTTTTCTCGGTAAACAAATGGAAGGCTGAAAACCGTATCAAAACGCGCAGCCGTGCTGGGCTGCTCCGACGGGTGTTCAATTATGTGAGCAAAGCTCCGCCTGTGAATATAAACAGAGGGCCGTATCGAAACTACTGCGTTTGATACAGCCCTCTGTTTTATTCGCTTTGTCAGTTCAGACCATACTTGCGGTTGAACTTATCCACGCGACCGCTGGTGTCTACCAGCTTCTGCTTGCCGGTGAAGAACGGGTGGCACTTGGAGCAGATTTCGACGGTAATATTCTCCCTGGTGGAGCCGGTCTCAATCACATTGCCGCAGGCGCAGCGGATGGTGGTTTGATAATACTTAGGATGGATGCCTTCCTTCATTTGAATCACCTCATATCAGGCTGTCTTGAGTGCGATCATACCGCCGTTACAAGACGCAAACTGTATATTATCACAATCTGCCCCAAAAGGCAACTGTTTTTTTAACATTAATCCATATGGCGTCTGGCGTCCCCTTTCGGGATGTGCTATAATGACGGTAAGTATAAATTTAACCGTGTGCCGTGCAGAGGAATGTATAGAAAGGAATAGTAACATGACCGTGACCGTCACATATATTATGCACAGCGGCTTTTTGGTGGAGTGGGAAGACTGCTATATGCTGTTCGACTACTACAAGGGCGATTTGCCGACGCTGGCGGCAGAGAAGAAGCTGCTGGTGTTCGTCAGCCACAGCCATCCCGACCACTTCAGTCCCGCCATCCTCACCCAATTTACTGCCCAGCGGGAGGTGGAATACATTATTTCTACGGAAGCGAAGAGCGCTGTCCGCAGAGCCATGCGGGAGGCGGGTCTTGCCATGAATCAGCGGGAGATATGCTTTCTCCCCACCTGGGCGGACGGGTCGTTTTCCGATGGGTCGGGGGATGCCGTCCAGGTTCACGCCCTTCGCTCCACTGACGCCGGGGCCGCCTTCTTCCTGGAATATAAGGGCAAAAGCCTCTACCACGCGGGGGATCTGCACTGGTGGAGCTGGCCCGGCGAGCCGGAGGAGGAGAATCGACAGATGGTGGCGGACTATAAGCAGGAGATTGAATATCTCCGAGGCCGCCGTATCCACCTGGCCTTCGATCCCCTGGATCCCCGGCAGGAGGGGGATATGTGTCTGGGCATGGACTATCTGCTGTCCATCGCGGATATTGACCACCTGTTCCCCATGCACACTTGGGAGGAGTACGCCGTGGCCCAGCGGTTTCCGGCAGAGGCCAGGCACCTGACGGCCAAGACCGTCTTCCACCCCCTGGAACGGCCCGGCCAGTCCTGGGCCATAGAGCTGTGATGGAGTAGCGCCCTTACCGCCTGACCCTCCGTCTGGATTTCCCGGAGTAGGGGAAACTCCCTTGAAAAAGTTGTCAGGGTGTCAGCTCCTCCCGCAGGCGGGCGGCCTGGGCCAGCAGGGGTTCCCGCTCATTTGGCAGGTCGCCGGAGAGTATTTGCTGGAACAGGGTCTCCAATATCCGGCCCACGGCGGGGCTTTCGGGGACGCCCAGGGCCAGAATGTCCTGGCCGTTTATAGCCATGTCCCGCTTGGAAAAGCACTGCTCCTGGGCCAGAACGGTCTCCATGGCCTGCTCCGAGCGGAGAATGACCGCCAGGTTCCGCTCCTTCACCGCCTGCCCTCGGTCGTCCGAATCCGCCCGCCAGCAGGCCAGAAGCTGACGGCAGACCTCCTCTCCCAGCTTTGCCAGCAGCCGCCGGGCGCTCTTTTCCGTCTGGGGCGGCTCGATGTCGTGATACTCAATCAGCAGCGTCACCCGGCGGCGGGCGGCGTTGTCGCACCGCAGACGGCGGAGCAGTTCATCCGCCATAGCCGCCCCGGTCTCCGCGTGGCCGTAAAAGTGGCCTATCCCCGCCTCGTCCGTGAAATACCGGGCGGGCTTTCCTATGTCGTGGAGCAGCATGGTCAGCCGCAGCACCGGGTCGGGGACGATGGCATCCACCGCCATGGTGGTGTGCGTCCAGATGTCGTGGATGTGGTTGGGGTTATTCTGCCAGAATCCATGCTGGGCCGCAAGCTCCGGCATGAACACATAGAACACCGGGGCGAAATCCCGCAGCACCCGCCCCGCGCCGGGGCCGGTGAGAAGGCCCGTCAGCTCCTTGAATATCCGCTCCGGGGAGATTTTTTCCAAAAGCCCCCGCTGGGCGAGAAGAGCCTGGGCGGTATCCGTCTCGATTTGAAAATCCAGCCGTGCGGCGAACCGCAGCGCCCGCAGAATCCGCAAAGCGTCCTCTTCAAACCGGGCCGATGGGTTCCCCACGCAGCGGATGATGCCCGCCGCCAAATCCTCCTGCCCGCCGTAGGGGTCGATGACCGTCCCGTCCGGGGCCAGGGCCATGGCGTTCACGGTGAAGTCCCGCCGGGCCAGATCCTCCTCCAGCCCCGCCTGGAAGGACACCGCCGCCGGGTGCCGTCCGTCCTCATAGGCCCCGTCCCGCCGGAAGGTCGTCACCTCCACCGGGCCGCCGCCGGTCAGCACCGTCACCGTGCCGTGCCTCATACCGGTCTCCACGAAGCGCAGGCCGGGCAGCGCTGCCTCCGTCTGGGACGGGAGGGCGGCGGTGCATACGTCCCAATCCGCCGGAGTCAGCCCCAGAAGCCCGTCCCGGACACAGCCCCCCACCGGGTAGGCCGGGTACCCGCCCAACTCCAGTCCTTCCAATATGTCCCTCACATGGGCCGGTATCTCCATGCCCGTTGTACTCCTTCCAAATTCGGGGCTTGTTTTTGCCCGCTTTATATGATATAACTAATTTATTAGGTGTTAGTCAGCAAAAGGGTCGTTCGATCAGATCAACAGTAAGCCAGCCTG
>JAJQCH010000163.1 GCA_021202795.1 Oscillospiraceae bacterium | reverse complement strand
AGGTTCATAAATTCATTCTACCGAGTGTCCAACTTGCACTTGCAATTTGCATATTAATAAAAAATAATAAAACAATGCGAAGAAAAAACTGCAAAAATCATGTAATTTTTCAAAGAATATTGTCAACACGGCCACAAATATTGTAACATTATAACGCAATAATGGAAATACATTTTTAAATAGAATTTATCTGCCTGTGGCATTAAAAACCCTGGAAACATACAATATCTTTACAAACAGGATACAAAAAGGGGATAGAAATGGGAGGAGAAACAGCGTAAAATAAAATACAGATGGAAGGATCTTTTTCCAACTGTATACCAAATTATATGGCGACGGAGCCGCCTTGGAGGGATATTTGTGTACGAACGAATTGTTATTGTGGAGGATGACGACAGCATCCGCCGTCTGCTGGAGGTGGCGCTGAAGAGCAACGGCTATGATGTGGCCGCCTTTGACAACGCGGTGGATGCGCTGGAGGATATGGCCAAGACGACGCCCCGTCTTGTGACCATGGATATTATGATGGATGGTTTGGACGGGATATATGCTCTCAAACTGATGCGCGCCTCGCCGGCGCTGAAATCCGTGCCGGTGATTCTGCTGACGGCCAAGGATCAGGAGATAGACAAAATATCCGGCTTGGACGCCGGGGCAGACGACTATGTAACCAAGCCCTTCAGCGTGCTGGAGCTATGCGCTCGCATACGGGCCAGACTGCGCACAACAGGGGAGCTGGGCGGACAGCCCGTTTATGAATACGGCGCACTGAAAATAAACCCCGATACACGGGAGACCTGGGTGGATGGCCGGTTGGTGGAGCTGACCTTCAAGGAGTTTGAGCTTCTGAAGTTTTTCATGGAACACCCGGACAAGAGTCTGCCCCGCAAGCTGCTGCTGGATAGAGTCTGGGGCGCTGACTATGTGGGCGAGACCCGCACCCTGGACATCCATATTGGCACCCTCCGCCAGAAGATAGGGGACTCCCCGGATAACAGCCGATACATTAAAACCGTTCGGGGCATTGGCTATCGCTTCGTGGGGCAGGGACAATGAAGCAGGCGCTGGTTCGTGCTTTTGTGCTGACCCTTGTTATTGGGCTGGTTATCAGCGGCATAGTCAGCACCGTCATATTTGACCGCAAAATGACAGAGGAGAAGGAACAGGCCCTTACCGGCCTGACCATGACGCTGGCGGATTTATACGACCCGGCGTCTGACGAGAACGACCAGGCCGATTTATTCGCCCTTCACAGCGGAGCGCGGGTAACGATTCTGTCCGCCGACGGTACGGTTATTGGAGACTCTCAGGCGGACTGGACTTCTATGGAAAACCATGGAGACCGGGAAGAGATTGTGGCCGCGTCCAAGGGAGAGCAGGCCGTGGCGATTCGCATCAGCGCCACGCTTGGCTCCAAGCTGATGTATGCTGCTATTCAGACCGAGAGCGGAGACTATATCCGTCTGGCTCAGTCCTATGGAGGGCTGGGTGCGAACCTCCTGTCCATTCTGCCGGGCATCCTTCTGGCGGCGCTGCTGGCGCTGCTGATTTCCGGCATCCTGGCGGGACGCATTGTGTCGAATATCACCGGCCCCCTGGCCGCCATGAACGACAGCATGGACGGCGTGAAGGACGGCACGGCCGTGCTGGACGCGGACGGCTATCCCTATGAGGAATTGCAGGATATGGCGAAGAAAATAAACCTTATTGCCGCAGATGTCAGCACATCTATTCAAGAGCTGCGGGCGGAAAAGGATCGGACAGACTTTCTTCTGGACAATATGGGGGAGGGCGTCCTGCTGCTGGACAGAGACCGGCGCGTTTTGCTGATCAATGGCAGCGCCTGCACCATTTTTGGCTGTGATAAACGACAAGTGCAGGGGGGCTATCTGCTGGAGGTCACGCGCCACCCTGCCGTGCTGGAGGCGGCGGAGGAGGCCCGCAGTCAGGGACGGGGTCAGCAGACGGAAATCGAACGGGCCGGGCGCATATATCAGGTGCGGTGTACGCTTGTGCGGGAACAGCCCGGCTGGGAGCAGGGGCTGATTTTGACCATGACGGATGTGACCGAGGCCAACCGTTCAGCCCAAATGCGGCAGGAATTTTTCTCCAATGCCAGCCATGAGCTGAAAACCCCCATTACCTCCATCAAAGGCAGCGCAGAGCTTTTGTGTTCCGATCTCCCCATGGATGAGGATACCCGCCGGGAGCTGCTGGACGGCATAGGTCGGGAGACCGACCGCATGAACACCCTGATTGGGGACATCATCATGCTCTCCCGCATTGAGAGCAGTCAGGCAGAGGAGGAGCTGGAGGACATAGATTTCTCCGAAATTGTGTCTGTCTGTGTCAGCGAGACCGCCCCTCTGGCCCGCCAAAACCAGGTGACGATCAACATGGATATGGAGCCAGTGGTACTGTCTGCCAGCCGACCCTTCCTCTATCAGCTCGCAGATAACCTTCTCTCCAATGCGGTGAAGTATAATTGCGCCGGAGGTCAGGTGGATATATACCTCCGGCGGGTAAACGACAGGATTCTTTTTTCCGTTCGCAACGACGGCGAGCCTATTCCCCTGGAAAGTCAAAGCCGGGTGTTCGAGCGGTTTTACCGGATGGATAAGGGTCGCAGCCGCGCTGTTGGCGGCACCGGCCTGGGGCTTTCCATCGTGAAGCACACCGTGGACGTTATGGGTGGGGTCATTACCTTGACCAGCACTCGCGAGGAGGGGACAAAGTTTGTGATAGAGCTGCCCGTTAAGCCGCCCACGCGGGAATAAGATTATAGAATGCGAGTCATTCACAGGTCAGAGGCGTGTGCGTCCCCCCACAAGCCCTTGAAGCTGCACATCATCTGCCTGCGGCAGCAGCGTCTGCAAATACTGGCTTATCCGAGCGCCGGACTCCGCCGGCGCTCGTTCGTATACATGACGGATAAAATCGTCTCCAAGGAAAGCCTCCGGCGTGGCGTATCTGGCGAGACCCCAGCCGTAGGTGTTGCCGTATTTATCTCTTGCGTATTCAAAATCGGTGGTGACGACGTATCCCAGCATTTGAAGACGGCTGACGATGGGGTCAAATTCGCCCCGCTTTTTAATGCCGGTCAGCCGCCGCCATTCCTTTGAGAGCAGGGATGGATAGCCCGCCAGAATGTCATAGACCTTCTTATCCTGGAAACGGGCTAATCCGTCGTCATATCTTGCGTCGAAGTCGTAGCCGTCCCTGCGGTAATTGGCAAAGTTGCAGTACCATTCCCGGCTGATAAAGCCCGCCTTTCCGGCGAAAAATTTTCCATAGGCGCAGCCGGTCTTTCGTATCACCGGCCCCTTCCACTCCCAGGGGCCGTCCGCGTCCTCCGCGAACCAGTATTCAGGCGGGGTATGCTCCTCCACGGAAAAGCCGGGAATCTGGTTTCTCAGCAGTGGGAGAAAGCCATACGCCTGAACCATATCCGCCAGGTCGTTTTCAGAGCAAATTGTGAATTCCATTGGGTACCCCCCTTAATCGTCTGCCGACACAGGCATGAATGTGACTGCCAAGTCGTGAAAAAATCCAGAGGAGCGGTGTGTGCCGTTTCCTCTGGATTTTGCTTGTATTTTTACAGATTATGCACCACGGAGTACGCGCCGCGGTTGCAGGTATGGAGGTTCCCGACACGCTGGCAGTCGCCGATCATGAAGGTGTCTGCCGTTACGCCGAACATAGCTATGGCCTCATCCCGGCGGGAGGCCATGCCGCCCAGGGCCACCACGCTGTCACATTCCACGCGGTGAACCGTTCCGTCCGCCGTGCGGTAGGAAACATAGCCGTCGCCTATCTCCTCCGTGGTCGCGCCGGTCACATAGGAGATGTTGTCCATGGTCTGATAATACTCGTCGATGGTCTCCCGGTAATGGATGGGGGTGGCGTCCTCCGCCAGGGTATCTGCGCGGGTGAGAATCGTCACCTGATGGCCGTTTTCGGCGAGATACAGACCCGCCTCCGTGCCGGATTCGGAGCCGCCGATCACGACACAGCGCTTGCCCAGCTTTGCCTCGTTGCCGAACACGGTGAAGATGTTCCAGGCCGTCTCCGCGCCGGGGATGGGCGGGGTCTTGGGTTCCGCGCCCAGGGCCAGGATGACCGCGTCGTAACCGCCGGCCTCCAGGGCGGCCTTGTCCGCCTTGGTGTTCAGCCGTACCTCTACGCTGGAGACGGCAAGCTCCTCCTTAAGCCACTCGCGGTAATTCACCAGCGGCCACTTGAAGGTGGGGGCGTCCATGAGATTTAGCTGTCCGCCCAGCCGGTCGGACTGCTCGAACAGAGTGACGTCGTATCCCCGCTCCTCGGCCATCAGCGCCGCGCGCATACCGGCGGGGCCGCCGCCAACAACGGCAACCTTACGCTTGCCGGAGGCGGGCTTCGTCAGCTTCTGGATGCGGTGGTTGATACCCATTTCCGGGTTCACGGAGCAATAGCTCAGCCAGTTGCCCTTCAGACTCGGCACATGGCATTTGTTGCAGCGGATGCAAGGGGTCACGTCCTGGCCTCGGCCCGCTTTCAGCTTGTCATAAAAATCAAAGTCGGAGATGAACATTCTGGCTCCGGCGATAAGGTCGGCCTTGCCCTCAGCCAGGATAGCCTCCATGTCATCCAGATTCTGGAAACCGCCGATGGGGGCGCACAGGATACTTGTACCGCTGGCCTTCACCGCTGCGCAGTCCGCCAGCGCGGGATAGATGTGCGCCTTGGAGTTATAACCCGTGGGGTGGTTCAGATTCGCGGTGGCGGCCCGGAACTGGAAGATGTCTACGAGGCCCTCCGCCAGCTTGGCAAGGGCGATAGTGTCCTCGATGGTAGTGCCATCCGGCTCGCTGCCGGTGAGCTGCACCTCGATGGGGAAGTCCTTGCCGCAAAGCTCCTTAATGCGGGCGCACAGCTCCAGCAGGAACCGGGCGCGGTTTTCCAGGCAGCCGCCGTATTCGTCCGTCCGGCGGTTGGTTTTGGGGGAGAGGAACTGGGCGAACAGGGTGGCCCGGTAGGCGAAGTGGAGCGTCACCATATCGAAGCCCAGATCCTTGTATCGCTTGGCTCGCTGGGCCTGTGTCTCGATAATGCCGTGAATCTGCTCCGCGCTTAGCTGCTTGGCAGGCCCGCCGTGACGCACCATGGCGGCCATGCCGTAGTTGTCGTACTTATGCTCGCCAAACTTCGCCATGAAGAAGTTGGAGGTGTCCACCGCCGGCTCGTCGTTTATGTCATAGCTGGGGTCGGGGGTGTAGTAGAAGGGCATCAGGGCCAGGGAAATATAGGAATTATAATAATGTACCTGGTCGGCCAGTTGGCAGATGTAGTTCTCCACGCTGGGGTCGCTGTCCAGGTGGAACATGGGGAAGCGCTTGCCGTCCTCGTTGGGACTTTCCCGCTGGGCCATGTTGGTGTAGTCCGCGAAGGTGACGACAGCCGCGCCGTTTCGCGCCACGTTCACCACATGGTTGATGACCGGCTCCGCCGGAAAATCCTCAGACCCCTGCAAAAAATGGGGCAGGGCGTTGCCGGAAATGAGCCGGTTTTTGAATGTCAGCCCGCCTACCTTGACCGGGGCGAGCAGATGAGAGTATTTTTTTATTGACATCTCGGTTGACCTCCTGAAAATTTGCATAAAAATTCTGACATACTTATTGTAAAACAATTCACGATAAATGAACAGAAAATAAATCGAAGGCACTCATGCAAAATTTGAGGGGAATACTTGCGTTCGAACGGGAAGAGATGATAAGATAAAAAGAAAAAGACGAAAATTGCAAGTGCAAGTTGAACACATCCGCGAAAAGCTTCAATAG
>JAJQCH010000104.1 GCA_021202795.1 Oscillospiraceae bacterium | reverse complement strand
CAAGGTTCATAAATTCATTCTACCGAGTGTCCAACTTGCACTTGCAATTTGCGACTATAAATTTGTATGAAAAACCTCCTTTTTTGGCAAATCGACAGAAAAACCAATTTACAACACAGAGGCAGGCATCGCCACCGCCATGACCATCTCCGTGACCTGGCGGAATCGCAGCCGGGTCAAATCCGTGGTGCTGGAGGTGGACGAGCATTACGTCCCTATCGTTTGCCCGAAGATCCAGGCAGACTATCTGCTGGTGACGGCCCTGCTGCGGGACTCCGTGCAGCGGAACGCCCACCCGGAATATGTGTTCAACAAAATAAACCGCACCGATCAACCGACAATGCAGGTCATCCTGAACGCGGATGAAATGCGCTCCGGCGCCCTGCTGACCGCCATGGGAACCTCCCCTGCCGTGTTGCGGGACACGCTGGGGCAAATCTCCCCGCCGGAGACCCGGCTGGCGTACCTCCAGGCGGGAGGCGTGACCATTGTGCGTATGCTGGCAAAATCCAATAACTCCCTTCCCATATCCCTGCTGTTCGACCATGTCCGCAAGGCGCCGGGCCGCAAGCTGGTCATCCTGGCCGTGGATGACGCCTCGGAATACGGCAGCTCGGAGCGGATCGGCTGGATATACGACGCCGACCATGAGTTTTTAAACGGCAACGGCATTGTGCAGATCGCTGTGACAGGGCGACGCTGCCATGACCATATGGTTCGTCTGCTGCTGGCCGGCGTGCCGGAGGAACGGCTCCTCTGCCAGGCAGATGAGCTGGAAGCGGCAAAAACCGTAACGCTGACCGACATTGACACCATCTTTTTGCTTCAGGACCTCACCAGCTATGAGCTGGCTCTTCAGGTGGAAGGGGTGCTTACGAAACGATTGGAGGAGGACGCGACATGACTGTTGAAATTCTGTATCCTGAGCTTTGCAACCTCTATGGCGATCGGGGAAACATGGAATATTTCAAGCGCTGCGTTCCCGGCCAATACATTGAAACCAGCGTGGAGAGCGAGCCGTTTTTCGTGTCAAACCAGGTGGACATGGTCTATCTCGGCTCCATGTCGGAATCCTCCTGCGACCGCATACTGAAGCGGCTCATGCCCCATCGGGAACGGTTGCGCCAGATGGTGGAACAGGACGTGGTCTTTCTTCTGGCCGGCAACGCCGCAGAGCTTTTCTGCCAAACCATCCAGGTGGATGGGGGCCAGCCCATCACCGGCCTGGGACTTGTGAACCTGACCGCCCGGCGGATCCTGCCGCACCGGGTCAACTCCCTGGTCTTGTGCGGCTTCGAGGAGCAGAAAATTGTGGGCTATACCAGTCGATTCGGTCATCTGCTTGGAATTGACGCCAGCACAGCTCTGTTTTCTCTGGAGCGAGGCATGGGCAGCGCCCCGGACTGTCTATATGAGGGCTATCGCGTCCGCAATGTGTTCGGAACCTATCTTCTTGGCCCCCTGCTGGTGCTGAACCCGGATTTTAACCTGTACCTCCAGCGCCTGCTCTCCGTCCCCTCCCCCGGCCTGGCCTTTGAGGACGAGGTGCGTCTGGCCTACAGCCTGCGGCTGGCCGAATATGAAAAAAAGGAAACCGTATACCCCTGTCACCTGACGGACTGACGCGCTGTCAGGCGTATCTGAAAATTTAAAAAATCGGCCCCACCGAATGTATATCCGGCGGGGTCGATTTGTGGTATGTGCTTATAGCTTTTTCAGTGCCTTCCGGGCCTGGCGAACCTCCTTGTCCAGCTCGTCCAGAGCGGCGTCCAGCTCCTCGGCGATATAATCCCCCATCGCCAGGGCGGTCAGGATGGTCTGGGCCACCTCTATCATGGCGTCCTCCACTTCCTGGCCCACGCCGACCAGCTCCAGTTCGCCGTCGCCGTCGCTGTCCAGCAGGATCATGTCCGGGACGCCGTTGGCGTCAGAGTCGTGGAAATACAGGTCAAATTCCCCGTCTCCGCTCACATCGACGGCCAGGGTGTCGATGTCCCCGTCGCCAGTGGAGTCCAGCAGCACCACGTCCGGCGCGCCGTCCCCGTCTATGTCGATCAGTATCTCATCCTTGGCGCTGCGAACCAGCGTCTTTCGCAAATCGCGGTCAAGCTGCATTTTACGCTTGACCTTCCGTAAGGTTCCCATAGCTATTCCTCCCAATCAATAAAATATCCGTATCAGTGACGTCCGCCGCCACCGCCACCGCCGTGGCCACCGCCGCCGCTGCCTCTGGGGCCGCCACCGCCGCTGGGGCTTCCACCGTGACCTCCGCCGCCTCTGGGGACTCCAGGGCCGCCGGGGCCTCTTGGTGCGGGGTTGTGCCGAGGCGGGGGTGCACTATACATAGGCCGGGGGCGATGACCAAGCTGCCATGCCAGACCACTTGGCGTGGCAGCGCCGCAGCCGGGACAGTAATGCATCCCGGCGGGGATCACCACACCGCAGTAGGGACAAAGATAGGGCATTTTTCTGATCTCCTTCCTCGCAGGACGGCCATACCGCCCCTTTTTATATCATTATTTTATCAGACCCACCATGCCTTCGCAAGCATCTGTTTTGTACATTTTCCCTGGGTTGCGCAGTTTTCCCCTTCGGAAATTGTAATTTTTTTATGAAGCCGGGGCAAAACCTCCTCGTGATTCTCTTGAAAAACGATTTTATATGATTTTTTCATAAAAAATTACCAGCTTTTTGTTGACAGGGGAACAAAATATGGTATAATCATTTTAGGAATAATTCCTAAAATAAAATTCCAAATGGAGGTATATCATATTATGGCTAAATGGGTATGCACAGTTTGCGGTTACGTTTACGAGGGAGAGCAGGCCCCGGAGGTCTGCCCCATCTGCAAGGCCCCTGCGTCCAAGTTCATCCAGCAGGGCGAGGACAAAGTCTGGGCGGCGGAGCACGTCATCGGCGTGGCTCAGGGTGTGCCGGAGGACATCATCGCCGACCTGCGCTCCAACTTCGAGGGCGAGTGCTCTGAGGTAGGAATGTATCTGGCCATGAGCCGGGCCGCTCATCGGGAGGGTTATCCCGAAATCGGTCTGTACTATGAAAAGGCCGCCTATGAGGAGGCCGAACACGCCGCCAAGTTCGCGGAGCTACTGGGTGAGGTAGTCTCTCCCTCCACCAAGGCCAATCTGGAGGCCCGTGTGGAGGCGGAAAACGGCGCTACCGCCGGCAAGGTTGACCTGGCCAAGCGCGCCAAGGCCCTGAACCTGGACGCCATCCACGACACCGTTCACGAAATGGCCAGAGACGAGGCCCGTCACGGCAAAGCCTTCGAGGGCCTGCTGAAGCGTTACTTCGGCTGATCGACGTACATAATAAAGAATTTGGGAGACCATCCTGCGGGATGGCCTCCCCTTTTTTTGCCTTATGGATAGGGCCGCCGCTCGTTCGTCAGCCCCAGCAGATAATCCGTGCTGGTTCCGTGAATTTTCGCCAGCCGGCCCCTGAGGCAGGAACCGGACATATTTCCCTGAAAAAATCCTTGACACCTACGCAAAACTGTGCTAACATACTTTATTGTTCAAAGACAGCAGGCAGCCTTCGGGCGTAAGACCCGCCGAGGACATCAGATGAATCGCTTAATACTGCATCTTTCTGTGTGTCGTTGTCTCTTTGGACAAGGACATTTTTTCATTTCAGGAGGTGAAAAACCAATATGCCAAGCAAAGCCATACTTTCTGAAAAGCAGGCCATCGTGGAGGCCCTGGCCAAGCGGCTTCAGGACGCGCAGGGCGGCGTTTTGGTGGACTATCGGGGCATCAACGTGGCCCAGGACACCGAGCTTCGCCGGAATCTGCGGGCGGAGAATGTGGAGTATTCCGTGGTGAAGAACACCCTGACCCGTCTTGCCATGACTCAGGTGGGCCTGGACGGTCTGACCGACCAGCTCAACGGCACCACGTCTCTGGCCACCAGCGCGGAGGATCCCCTGGCTCCTCTTTATCAGATCAGCGAATTCAGCGACAAGATGGGTGATCTGTTCACTATCAAGGGCGTTTTCGTGGAGGGCAAGGTGCTGGACGCCGCCGAGACGGCTGAGCTGTCCGGGCTGGCCTCGAAGGACGCGCTGTATTCCAAGGTGCTGGGCACCATGCTCGCTCCCATCACTTCCCTGGCCGTCGTACTGGGTCAGGTTCTGGAGCAGAAGGGCGGCTCCCCCGCGGAGGAAGCCCCCGCCGCCGAATAATTCTTTCGGCACCCCTATTTTTTACTAACTACTTAGGAGGATATGTTTAAAATGGCTAGCGAAAAAGTTACCGCCATGATCGAAGAGATCAAGGCTCTCAGCGTTATGGAACTGGCTGAGCTGGTTCACGAGATCGAGGATGTATTCGGCGTTTCCGCCGCTGCCGCTGTGGCCGCACCTGCTGCCGCCGCCGGCCCCGCTGTGGAGGAGAAGACCGAGTTCGACGTGGTCATGACCGACTTCGGCTCCGAGAAGATCAAGGTCATCAAGGAAGTCCGCGCCATCACCGGCCTGGGCCTGGCCGAGGCCAAGGCCAAGGTGGAGGGCGTTCCCGCCACCATCAAGGAGCAGGTCTCCAAGGACGAGGCCGAGGCTCTGAAGAAGCAGCTTGAGGACGTGGGCGCGAAGGTCGAACTCAAGTAATCAAACCACCACAAAAAAAATGGAGCGCGTTTCGCAACGCGCTCCATTTTTGTAAAAAATTATCTCACTACCTGCGACAGCAGGACGGCGATCTGGGCGTGGTAGTTGATCCCGACCATACACACGCCCAAAACGGTCAAAACGGCGCCTGTCACCAGTCCCACCGTTTTGCTGTTCACCCGATTGGCAAACTGGGCCGAGACGATGGAGGCGGCGGTCTCCGTTATCACACAGAGAATCAAAATGGGCCAGTCGTCAAAAAGGATCGACGGTTCTATCATGGAATGACTGACAAAAGCGATCAGGGCGGTGAAGGTCATGATAAAGGTGCTTGTGCCTACAGCGGTCTTCCGTTCCATGCCCAGAAAGGCCGTGAAAACCACCAGCATCATCATACCCCCGCCGGAGCCAACAAAACCGGTGCCAAACCCAATAGTCAGACCAAAAAACAGGGACACGGCGACGCCTTTTTTATCAAGGCGCGCCCCTCTTTCCACCGTTCGGTCGCGGGAAGTGTCCGGCCTGACAAGGAACCGAATCCCGATGGCCACGCACAGCAGCAGGGAAAAGCCGCCCAGCACCACATTTCCCACCGCAAAGGCGGCGGCGCTGCCCGCAACGCACATTCCCACAATGCACACCAGCATAATCCAGCCCCGTTTCAGGTCTATATTTCGATGGCGGATGTAAATACTCGTCGTAAAGGCAGAGCCAAGTATGTCCGACGCCAGGGCGATGGCCGTGGCGTGATAGGCTCCCGTCTCCCCCGCGAAGGAGGGACACAATACGATCAGTATCGGCACCATGACCGTGGCGGCGGAAAGCCCGGCCAGGCCCGTTCCGATTCCCGCTCCCAGGGCCGCAATAAAGCACCAAAAATATTCCATCTCAAAAAGCCCCCTTCCGCCCCGTCCCATCGTCCCAGGGCAACCGCCAAAGGGCGGCGTTCCGATGCACTCGTCCGACAGAAAGGATTCGCATGAACAAAAAGCGCCCGACTTGTCTGACAGACAAATCAGGCGTTTTCCTGGCACGGCATGAGGGATTCGAACCCCCGGCCTTCTGGTCCGTAGCCAGACGCTCTATCCAGCTGAGCTAATGCCGCTCGCGCCAAAGTATTGTAGCACAAGCCGAACCAGATTGCAAGGGAATTTGGAAAAAAATATGGTTTTTACAAAAGGTCGATTGTAAAATGAAGTTGAACACCTAAAAAATCCATAGCGATTGAA
>JAJQCH010000009.1 GCA_021202795.1 Oscillospiraceae bacterium | reverse complement strand
GCTGGCTTACTGTTGATCTGATCGAACGACCCTTTTGCTGACTAACACCAAAATAATACATAACATAGAAGTGAGGGAAACGAATGTGGATGTAGATAGTTTTATGATTTGGTCGTTCATAATTATTGTGATTGGAGGCATAATTGCGGGAATTGTTCTTGGCGTGAAAAGTGTGCGGGATCAAGAGCGCCAAAGGCAGACGCGCCTAGCGGCACAAAGGGCCGCTAGGCGCGCAGCGATCGAGCAAGCCGAGCGGTTAGAGCAGGAGATGAAGGACACGATTCGCCAGGAGGTTGACGAGTATCTCGACACACTTGACATAATGGATGATGACCTGTGATGCCCGCCCTGTAAGGGTGTGGCGTGCCTTTGATTATCAAAGCTTGTGCCATACACACGCAATATTAAATCTTGTCACAGAGCTTCTCCGGATACTGATGCTGATGGCTGGTCAGCAGAATCGTTTTCCCCTGACCTTTCAGCCGTTCCAAAATCTGCGTGACCTCCCGGTTCGCCTCGAAATCCAGAGCATTGTATGGTTCGTCCAGAATCACAATGCTCTGGTTTTCCATAATAGCCTGTGCAATGCCCAGCTTCTGCTTCATTCCCATCGAGTATTTCCGCACCGGCGTCCTGTCGGTATCATCCAGCCCGACAGAGCGCATGGTTTCCTGAATTGTTTCATCGTCGATGATATTCCATATCTGCGCCAGCATTTTCAGGTTCTGGAATCCGGAAAGATACCCAATAAAGCCGGTTTCATTGATGAGAATCCCCACGTCCTTAGGGAAATCCTCTCCACCGCTGCCCAACAGTTTGCCGTTGACCCAAACCTCTCCGCTGTCGGGCGGGAGCAGCCCCACCATAAATCAGATAATAGTGGTCTGCCGTCGCACAGAGCGGTTTGGGCTTGTAAAGGGCGGGGATTTGGCATATAATGAGGAAAAAAAGGAATGGTATACAGACGATGATAAAGAAAAGACTTCTGCCTGCCGCTATCATTGTGATCGTCACCTGGGGCTGTATTCTTTTGTGTCGGCCCACGAGGCTTTTGTTTTTTATGGCTTTGGCGGTAGCGTCAGCTTATGAAATACAAAACGTTCTGACGCGGGCGGGAAAATATGTGGCCATGCCCCTGCTGGCCGCCTACGGCGTGGCCCAGGGAATATTGGTCTGGTGCCGCGTGCCGGTGGCGTGGATGGTGGCGCTGTTTGCCTTTGTGGCCTTCCTGGTCATGTTCTGGGGCGTTTTGCGGCCCGATAAGGGGGTCAATTTCGCGGCGGACAATCTCTTCGTCCTGATGTGGCCCTTTGGGTTTTACGCTATCATTCTCTATGCCGCCGGATCTGACGCATGGCTGAGCGTGCTGTGCATTGCCATCCTGGGGGCCTGGGCCTGCGACAGTATGGCCCTGATCGGCGGCAGCGCCCTGGGAAAGCACAAGCTGGCCCCCCGCGTCAGTCCTCACAAGACCTGGGAGGGGAGTATTATCGGCGGACTCTCCGCCGCCGTGGCGGGCGTGCTTATCTCCCTGGTTCTGAAGCCCTTTGCTCCCGTGCCTATGGGCATTTGTGCGGCCACGGCCTTTATCGCAAGCTGCTTCGGACAGGTGGGCGATCTGGTCGCCTCTATGGTCAAGCGTATGGCCGGAGTCAAGGACTATGGACACCTGATGCCGGAGCATGGAGGCATTATGGACAAGATGGACAGTATGCTCTTTGCCATCCCCGCCGCCTATCTCTGCCTGTATATCGCGGGTATCGCCTGAGCGGGACATTTGACGTATATCGCTATACGCCAAAGCCCCCGTCGCAGCCGATGACCTGGCCGGTGATAAAGCTGGCATCCGGGGAGGCCAGGAAAGCGATCAGCGCTGCCACCTCCTCCGGCCTTCCCAGGCGACAGAGGGGCGTTTCCTCCGCCAGAGCCTGCTTGTCCGCCTCCGTCAGAGGGGAGAGCATATCCGTGTCGATAACGCCGGGGGCCACGCAGTTGACCCGTATGCCGGAGGGTCCAAGCTCCTTGGCAAGCCCCTTGGCAAGGCCGATAATGGCCGCCTTGGAGGCGGAATAGGCCACCTCACAGGAGGCTCCCCGCACACCCCAGACGGAGGACACCAGTACGATGCAGCCGGATTTTTTGTGAATCATACCAGGCGCAGCCTGACGGCAGCAGCGGTATGCTCCGTCTGTATTGGTACCCAGCACCCGCCGCCACACCTCTTCCGTGGCGTCGGTGAACAGGCCGTATTCCGCCACGCCGGC
This sequence comes from Oscillospiraceae bacterium, assembly GCA_021202795.1. Taxonomy (GTDB): domain Bacteria; phylum Bacillota; class Clostridia; order Oscillospirales; family Oscillospiraceae; genus CAJOIG01. The sequence goes on along the minus strand of JAJQCH010000009.1, from coordinate 3,672 downwards.
GTTGCACACCAGCAAATCTACCGGCCCGACAGCGGCGAACATGGCCTCTACCTGGGCGGGGTCGGTCACGTCGGCCTGTATCGCCTGTGCGTGAAGCTCCTGGGCCAGGGCCTGGGCCGCCTGGGCGGAATGGCCGTAATGGAGGATAACGTCCCAGCCCTCCTGGGCGAGGCGGCGGGCCGTTGCCGCGCCGATTCCCTTGGAGGCGCCGGTGACAAGGGCTGTTTTGCTCATTTATGAAAACCTCGTGCTTCAAAAAATTACAGGAATGTGTTATAGTAATGGTATACTATATTTATTATAGCATTGTACCACACTTGCTGCGCCGAAGGTAGGTAAAAATGATGAATGACCGCAACGACAACGACAGAAGAGACAGACCGGGCGGCCCTGAGGAGATGGGGAACACCGGTGATATTGAGTGGATAAAGGACGAAGAGGAGACTTCTCCGCCGGAGGCAGCGTCGGCTGGGGAGAAGAAGCCCTTCGATTTTGAGTCCTTTCTGAATCTGGACGGCCTGGGTCTGGAGGATTTGGAGGACAAGATAACGGACGTTCTGGACGGCAAAGACCTGCTGGATCCGGAAGCCTATGGAGAGTTTGCCCCGGACTACATACCCCGCCGCCCCAGAGCGGGAGAAGGAGGCCGTCATATGGCCCCCTCGACGGATGATGAGGAGGAGCCGGAGCTGAACGACATTGCCCCGGAGCCGGATTGGGAACAACAAAACCCCGACCCGGAGGAAGAACAGGAGGAACAGGTTCCTCCCAGACCGAATTTTGACGAGCTGGTACCGCCCCGGCCAAAGGTAGTGGTGGCGGAGCCTGCCCATACGGTATATGTGAAGCCGGACTCCGAATATGGGGATTATGACGGCGGCAGCCGCCGGGATACCCGTTCGGACAGAAACGACCAGGGCCTGCGGGGCTGGCAGAAGGGTCTGATCGCCATTGTTATTGCCGCAGCGGTGATTATTGTGGGGTTTGGCGTGCTGACCAATATGCTGGGAGGCTCCAGTACCTCTGACGAGGCGGAGGCCACGGCCACACCGGCGTCCACCAATGTGCTGTCCGGCCTTCTGACCTCGGCCACGGCCACGCCCGGCACCGCCACCATGCCCCCTGTGGCTACGAACAGCGCTGCCACGCCCGTTTCTGCCACGACCTACAGTATCACGGTCACGTCCGGCAACGGCGGCAGCATCAGCCCCTCCGGGGTGGTGTCTGTGGAGGAGGGGGGCAGCGTTACCTTCACCATTACCCCCAATAACGGCTATGAGATAAGTCAGCTTCTGGTGGACGGAACTTCTGTCTCTCCCGGAAGCTCCTATACCTTCTCAAACGTCACGTCGAACCATACTATATATGCCGTGTTCCAGCCTGTAGCCACGGCCACGGAAACCCCCGTTCCCACGGCGGAGCCTACGGCGGAACCGACCCCGGCTCCCACGGACAACGCGCCCCCTGCGGCGGTAGAGACCGATAACGGCGGCGATGTTGGCGGAAATGTCGGCGGCGATGCTCCCCAGGAGCCGCAGGATAACAGCGGCGGCGGGGAGGAGATGTCCTCCGACCAGACGGAGGATCAGGGATAACGCCATAAAAATCCCGGAGACGGCTTAAGCCATCTCCGGGGTCGCTTTTTATGGGGTTCGGTTACTTTTTGGCCTCCTCCTTGGGCGGGTCGATCATCAGCTCCTTGAGGGATGTGGCAAGCCCTGCCAGCCCCTGAATGTCGGAGGGGATAATGATCTTGGTGGCCCGGCCATTGGCGGCGGAGGCGAAGGCCTCCAGCGCCTTGAGCTGAATGATGGGGTCGGTGGGAGCCGCCTGGTTCAGAAGCTTAATGCCCTCGGCAGTGGCCTCGTTCAGAGCCACGAGGGCCTGGGCCTTGCCCTGGGCCTCCAGAATTTCCGCCTGCTTCTTGGCGTCGGCCCGGAGAATGGCGGATTCCTTCTCGCCCTCGGCCTCCAGAATGGCGGCCCGTTTCTCGCCCTCGGCCCGGAGAATGGCCTCCCGGCGCTCACGCTCGGCCTTCATCTGCTTTTCCATGGCGTTTTGAATGTCTGCCGGAGGCATGATGTTTTTCAGCTCCACCCGGTTGACCTTGATGCCCCAAGGGTCGGTGGCCACGTCCAGAAGCTGCTGCATTTTGGCGTTGATGGTGTCACGGCTGGTCAGGGATTCGTCCAGCTCCAGCTCGCCGATCAGGTTACGCAGGGTGGTGGCGGTCAGATTGCCAATGGCAAGGAGCGGATCTTCAATGCCGTAGGCATAGAGCTTTGGGTCAGTGATCTGGAAATAAATCACCGTATCGATCTGCATGGTGACGTTATCCTTCGTGATGACCGGCTGGGGCGGGAAATCCGCCACCTGCTCCTTCAGGGACACGACTTTAGCGACCCGCTCGATGAAGGGAATCTTGAAGTGGAGACCCACGTCCCAGGTGGCGTGATATGCGCCCAGGCGCTCCACCACAAAGGCTTTCGCCTGCTGCACCACCCGAATGTTGCGGATGACGATGGTGATGATAAGAACGATCAGGACGATCCAGAAAATGATAAGGCCCATGATACTTCTCCTTTTTTGTTATAGAATTAAATTTGTGCCGACGCTTTTTCCGTTGGCGTCTCCTGCTTCACGGGCGTGACGATCATTTTGACGCCGTGAATACTTTTGATGCGGACGATGGCCTCCGGCTCGATAACCTGTCCGTCTGCGGAACGGGCCGACCAGGTCTTTCCCGCGATGGCGACGGCGCCGGTTTCTGTCAGATTGTCAATGCGTTGGGTGACAGGGCAGGTCTGCCCAATGAGCATATCCACATTGGTGGGGTGGTGATGGTGACTTACCAGATGCTTCAGCCTTGGATAAAGCACGGCGAAGCACACCCCGGAAACCGCCGCGAACAGCACAACTTGCAGCCAAATCGGCCCGTCCAGGGCAGCTACTGCCGCCGCTACCAATGCGCCCACGGCGAACCAGATGGAGCAGAGCGCGGCGGATATGGCCTCTATCACCAAAAATACGCCTACGCCCACAAGCCAAAATACCAGCACAGGCGAACAACTCCTTTCTTTACGCTTCTGTTAATAGTGTATCATATATGGCGTATAAAAGCAGTAAAATTTTTGTATAATTGATAATTGCATAACTGTAACCTATTTACTTTCGGACTTTAATGTTGTAAAATGTGAGGCAGGGAGGGATGCTATATGAACAAATCCAATCGCAAGCCTCGCAACGAGCTTATGTACGACGCCATCCTGTCGCTGAAGGACAGAGAGGAGTGTATCCGCTTTTTTGACGATCTCTGCACCGTGAGCGAGCTGCAGGCCATGGAGCAGCGCTTTCAGGTGGCCTGGCTGCTGAATCAGGGGATGATATATAACGACATTCTCAGCCAGACCGGGGCCTCCAGCGCCACCATCAGCCGGGTCAAGCGCAGCCTGGAATACGGTCACGACGGCTATGCCGCCGTGTTTGAACGCCTGACGGAGGAAAAGCCGCAGGAGCCGGAAAAGGAAGAAAATTAGACGGGCTGCGGAATCAGCGCGGAATTATCAATAAAACGACAAAACTAAAAATTGACAAATTCGCTCGTTTGTTTTAAAATTAAATCGCAAATTGCAAGTGCAAGTTGGACACTCGGTAGAATGAATTTATGAACCT
>JAJQCH010000042.1 GCA_021202795.1 Oscillospiraceae bacterium | reverse complement strand
GTTCATAAATTCATTCTACCGAGTGTCCAACTTGCACTTGCAATTTGCATATTTTAATTTTTCTTCCATTTGCCTCTAAATAAGTCATGCTATGCTTTCATCAGATCAAAAAAGGAGGTCGTCCAAGTGGAACGATATGAAATGGCGGAGCTACTGGCAAAAAAGGCCGGCGTCTCCTTAGAGGAAGCGAAAAACGCCCTGGAGCGGAACGGCTGGGATATGCTGGACGCCATGATAGAGCTGGAGCGGGCCAGAAACAAAAGCCGCACCATAGACGTAGATCCTGCTGCCGGCCCGGAGTGGGACAAGCAGCAGGCTCCCCGGCCCGTGAAAAACGTCAGCCAGAAGGAACCGTTTTTCACCAACGGCTTCCGGGTCATCTGGGGTTACATCAAGCGTTTGGGAAAAATGAGCGTGACCAACGATTTTGTGGCCATCCGCCGGGGCAAGCAGATCTTTCGGGTGCCGGTGCTGGTGATGCTGATTCTGGCGGTGTGCTTCTTTTGGTTCACCATCCCCGTGCTAATCATCGCCCTGTTCTGCGGCGTGACCTATCGCTTTGAGGGCAAGGAGCTGGGAAAGGACGCCGTGAACAAGGCCATGGAAAACGTCAGCGGTGTGGCGGAGGACATCAAGGAGGCATTCCGCCAGGACGGACACGACAGCCAGGAGTGAACTGGTTCTAAAGGGACTGTATCCAAACCGATACAGTCCCTGCGCGTACAGAGGAGAGAAAATATGGCTGCGAAGATCCTGATCGTGGAGGACGAGGAAAAAATCGCCCGGTTTCTGGAGCTGGAGCTACAGCACGAGGGCTACCGGGTGGACAAGGCGTTCGATGGCCGGACGGGCCTGGAAAAGGCCCAGAACGGGCATTATGACCTGATGCTCCTGGACGTAATGCTGCCGGGGCTGAACGGGCTGGAGGTGCTGCGCCGCCTGCGGAGCGATTCAGACCTGCCCGTCATCCTGCTGACGGCGCGGGACTCTGTCATGGACAAGGTCAGTGGCCTGGACATGGGGGCCAACGACTATATTACCAAGCCCTTTTCTATTGAGGAGCTGCTGGCCCGCATCCGGGCGGTGTTCCGCATGGAGGCCAGGGCCGCCGGACAGAAGCCGCCGGAGGCCCTCTCCTGCGGGGCGCTGACCTTAGACCCCGCCCGCCATACGGTGCGGTATGGGGCGGAGTCGGTGAACCTGACCTTCAAGGAGTTCCTCCTGCTGCAAACTCTGATGGAGAGCGCGGGCATTGTCCTCAGCCGGGATGTGCTGATGGAAAAGGTCTGGGGCTACGACTATATGGGGGAGACGAACGTGGTGGACGTGTACATCCGCTATCTCCGCCAGAAGATAGACGATGCCTTTGGGGTAAAGCTTATCCACACCGTCCGGGGCGTGGGCTACGTTTTGAAGGACAAGGAGCCGTGAGAGCCGCCAGAGAGGCGCGGGCCAGGGCGAAGGCGGAGCGGGCGGCCCGGAAAGCAGAAGCAAAGAGGGCCGCGAAGGAGGCCAAATGTCAAAAGCGGCAGCGGCGGGAGGCCCGCCGGAGCGGCGGACGCACAAATTCCATCGCCCGGCGCATTGCCTGGAGCCTGCAATGGAAAAAGCTGTGGGCCATCCTGTGGCAGACCCTGGTCATCGGGGCTGTGGCGGTGGCGGTCTGGTGCGCCGCCCTGGAGGTGGGTACCCTGGGCCATATTGCCAGGGGCTATCGCTATTTTGAGCTGGGGACAGTCGGGGTCAGTGTCGCCATCGACGATGAAACGGTCTATGATTATCAGCCCGACAGCCCCTGGGCGACACAGCCCTTCTGGACGTGTGTGAAGGCCCAGCTTCAGGGGGAGGATATGTTCTCCGACTTCATCGTGTATTATTTTGGCGACCAGGACGTGTCCACGATTGACGCCGGGAACCGGGACGCCGATTTGAATTATGCGGTGAACATGGGCGGGTTCTTCTTCTGGCTGTGCTTCGCCCTGGCGGCGGAAATGCTACTGCGGCTGGTGGTATGGGTGCTGTCCGCCCCTGGCGCCACGCGGCGGATTCGGAAATACCTGCGCCCCATCGACGACATCGCCCAGGTGACGGAGAGTATCTCCGCCTCCGGCTTCGACGTGAGCAAATTTCAGTCCCTGGAGGAGGCCATCGACCACCTGAACGGCACCTCCCCGGACGAGCAGCTCCACATCGGGGACGACGACCTGGCCGGGCTGGAGACGGCGGTGAACAATCTTCTCACCCGTATGCGTGCCGGCTACCGCCAGCAGGTGCGATTTGTAGACGACGCCAGCCACGAGCTTCGCACCCCCATCGCCGTGATACAGGGGTATGCCGATATGCTCGACCGCTGGGGCAAGACCGACCCCCAGGTGCTGGAGGAGAGCATCGCAGCCATCAAGACCGAGGCGGAGCGGATGAAGACCCTGGTGGAGCAGCTATTGTTTCTGGCCCACGGGGATTCGGGCCGTCAGGAGCTGACCATGAAGGAGCTTGACCTGGCCGCCCTGGCTGGGGAGGTCTGGAAGGAATACCAGATGATCGATCCGGCCCATGAATACGCCCTGAAAGCGGAAGGCCCCCTCCCTGTTTCCGGGGACGAGGCCATGCTCAAGCAGGCGGTGCGCATCCTGACGGACAACGCCGCGAAATATTCTCCCGCCGGAAGTCCCATCACCATCAGCGCCTTCCGGGATGGGGAGAGCCGCCCCTGCGTCCAGGTGCAGGATAACGGGGTGGGCATTGCCCCGGAGGACGTACCCCGGATCTTCGACCGCTTCTTCCGGGCCGACGCCGCCCGCACCGGCGCCATCGGCGGCAGCGGCCTGGGCCTGTCCATCGCCAAATGGATTATAGCCAAGCACGGCGGCCACTTCCAGGTTACGTCCTATGAGAGGATAGGCACCAGGATTACAATTATGCTTCGGAAATAGGGCGGCGGGTCTTTTTCCGCCAGGCCGCGCTATTTCTCCTTGACGTACCTATGTACGCCTGCGTCGAAATATCACGACCTGACGAAAAAATCCCTCGCCGCGCATTGTCGGACGTTCTTAGCCAGCGCGGGGCCTTTGGCCCCTGCTGGTGTTTTTTCACCCCTCGCCAACCGGGGCGTCCTCCTTGGGGAGGGTTTTGAAGAAGCGGCGCAGGAACCAGACAGAGGGGAGAAGTGCCAGAACGTAGGCGAGGGGCTGGGCCTCCTGGATGCCGGCAAGGCCCCGGAGACGGACGAGGATCAAAAGCAGGGGGATGAACAGCAGCCCGCCCCGGAGAGCGGACAGGATGGCCGCGCCCCCCTTGTGGCCGGTGCTTTGATAGAGCATTTCCGTCGCCATGCAAAGGGGAAGGAAAAGCTGGGCCACGCAGTATAGTCGCAGGGCGCGGGTGCCGATTTCGATCACCGTCGGGTCGTTTCGGAACAGGCCGATCAGCCCGCCGGAGAAGAGCAGCACCACCACGGCGGCCACCACCATCAGCCCCTCCGATAAGGCCACGGTGAACCAGAAGGCCCGCCGCACCCGGCCATGCTTTTTCGCGCCGTAGTTGAAGCCGCAGATGGGCTGGAACCCCTGGCCCACACCCAGAGCGATGGAGAACACGAAAAACCCAATGCGGGAGACAATGCTCATGGCGGCCACAGCCTCGTCCCCATAGGCCCCGGCGCAGTCGTTCAGAAGAATGGTGGCCAGGCTGTTCAGGCCCTGGCGCAGAAGACTGGGAAAGCCGGTGGTCAAAATATCTGGCACGAGCCGCCCCTTCAGCGCCACCGCCCGCAGGGATATGCGGGTGGAGGTTCTGCCCCGCAGGAACATACTAAGGAGAACGAAAAAACTGATGATCTGACTCAGAGCCGTGGAAAGCCCTGCCCCGGCGATGCCCATATCCAGGACGAACATGAAAATGGGGTCGCCCACGATGTTCAATATCGCGCCGGTCAGAAGCCCCGCCATGCCCAGGGACGCCTTGCCCTCATAGCGGAGGATGTTGTTCATCACGAACACGGCGGTCATGAACGGGGTAGCTACAAGGATATAGGAAATATAGATCTTGGCGTAGGGGGCCGCCGTCTCCGTACTGCCCAGAAGCATGACCAGGGGATCGAGAAACAGGAAACATCCCACAGCCAGCAAAAGCCCGGCCCCCAGGGCGAGAAAGAAGCCGGTGGAGGCTGTTGTCACCGCGTCCGCTCTGTCCCGGCGGCCCAGCTCGCGGGAGATAAGACTGCCGGAACCCTGGCCGATCATGAAGCCGATGGCCTGGATGATGGACATGAACCCAAACACCACCCCCACTGCCGCGCTGGCGCTGTTGCCAAGCTGCCCCACAAAGGCGGTGTCCACCAGGTTATAGATATTTGTCACCATCATGCTGACGATGGTGGGAATGGACATCCGCACCACCAGCGAGGGGATGGAGGACTGCGTCATCCGTTCATATTGGGCGCGCTCCCGATCTTCTCCTGTTGCCGGTGTGTTTACCTTCTTTTTCACTTTCAATGCCATCTCCTGTTTTCTGTACATAAAGGACCGTAAGGGCCGTGTCCTTCGACGCGGCCCTGAAAGCTTCGGGTGCTTGCGGGTTACTGTTCCTGTGCCTGCTCCTGTATCTTGCGCGTCCAGCACTGGTGACACATGGCGGTGTAGCTCTCGTTGCCGCCCAGCATGACCTGCTGGCCCTCCGTGAGGATGCGGCCGTTTTCGTCCAGACGGGCGTTCACCACCGCCTTCCGGCCGCAGGTGCAGATGGTCTTGATTTCCGTGATGGAATCGGCCACCTCCATCAGCCGCCGAGCGCCGGGGAACAGATGGGTGAGAAAATCCGTCCGCAGGCCGAAGCAAAGCACCGGCACGTCCGCCTGATCCACGATCTCCCGGAGCTGGTCGATCTGGGCTGGGGTGAAGAACTGGGCCTCGTCTGCAATGATCACGTCGCACCATCCGGCGGCCTGATAGAGATCCCCCAGGTTGTCCTCCGGGGCGATCACGTCCCCCTGACATTCCAGGCCGATGCGGGAGCGGATGATGTCCGCCCCGTCCCGCGTGTCCGTGGCGGGCTTTATGAGCCAGCAGCGCATTCCCTGCTCTTCATAGTTGAATTTTGTAATAAGGGCCTGGGCGGATTTGGATGAACCCATCGCCCCATATTTGAAGTATAGCTTAGCCATTTTGTTTTTCCTCCTCCAGATGTGCCCGTATGCGTTCGATGAGCAGGGCCATGGCCACCTCGTTGTGTCCGCCTTCCGGGATGATGATGTCCGCCTGGCGGCGGGAAGGCTCCACATACCGCTCGTGCATGGGCTTCACGGTGGTAAGATATTGGTTCACCACGGATTCCAGGCTCCGGCCCCTGTCCCGCACATCCCGGACGATGCGCCGCAGGATGCGCACGTCCGCGTCTGCGTCCACAAATACCTTGATGTCCAGCATATCGCACAGGGCGGCGCTTTGCAAAATCAGGATGCCCTCCACCAGCACCACCGGGGCGGGCTGAATAAGCTGGGTCTGAGCCGCCCGGTTGTGGACGGCGTAATCATATACCGGGCAGGCCACCGCCCGCCCCTGGCGCAGAAGGGCCAGATGCTCTGCCAAAAGCTCCGTGTCAAAGGCGTCCGGCTGGTCATAGTTGAGTCTGGCCCGTTCCTCCAGCGTCAGGCTGTCATGGGCCTTATAGTAGTTGTCGTGGTACAGGGTGCATATATCGCTCCCAAACCGCCGCTGAAGGCGGCGGGTGATGGTGGTCTTGCCGCTGCCGGTTCCTCCGGCGATGCCAATGGTCAGAACATTTCCCATGCCGCGCACCTCCTGCGTCTGTTTTTTATGTTAGGATTATAGCACGATTTGGGGCTTCCTGCAAGGATGACAGGGGAAAAGGAGAGCGCGGTATGGGTAAATTATTAAAAAAGCCTCTGCAAATTGCAAGTGCAAGTTGGACACTCGGTAGAATGAATTTATGAACCTTG
>JAJQCH010000098.1 GCA_021202795.1 Oscillospiraceae bacterium | reverse complement strand
CAAGGTTCATAAATTCATTCTACCGAGTGTCCAACTTGCACTTGCAATTTGCGACGCTTTCAGCAATTTTTTCTTCTGCTCACTGAAACCAGGGCTTTTTGGGACGTTTCCCCCGGCGGATGGCGTGGTCGGATTCCACCAGGATAATGTCGTCCCCAATCCGGCTGATGCATTCCCAGGGCAGGACGTAATCGTCCTCCCGTCCCACCAGGCCGAAATACCGAGCCTTCCCCGGCACGATCAGAGCCGTGATACGCCCCTCCGGGGAACCAAACTCCGCGTCGCATACGTACCCCAGCCGGGTGCCTGTGCGGACGTTTATCACCTCTTTATACCGAAATTCCGAAAACCGGCACAGCATAGTCTATCCCCTCCCGTGACATAGTCAGACTATTCTATGCGGAGATTGTCGAATATATGTAGAGGGACGCAGAAATAATTTATCGTTTTTCGATAAATATTTCTTGACTTTCGATAATGTCCATGCTATCCTATAGGCGTTCCGGGACAAAAATAAGAATCCATGAGGTGATTCGCATGACAAAGCAAAAAAAGCTGGCCCGCTGCCTGCAGGCGCTGACGATACTGGGATGGTGCGGCTGCGGGGTACTGGCCTTTTTCGTGGTACCGATGATGGCGGAGGAGGCGGCCTGGATGGAACCGACCCTGGCCTGGCTGCAATGGCCGGGGCTTATCTGCTTCTGGGCCGTCATGGTTCCCGTGGTGCTGGCCCTGTGGCACTCCTTGAAGATTTTTGGGGAGATCGGCAGGGACAACAGCTTCTGCCTGGAAAACGCCCGGCGGCTGAAAATCATCAGCCGGCTGGCCCTGGGGGACACGGTAGTCTGTCTCGCGGGACTGATGTTTCTCCTGTGCCTGGGAGCCATGCCGCCAGGACTGTTCCTTTTACTGCTGGCAGTCATCGGCATGGGAGCAGCCATGGCCGTGGCCGCCGCCGCGCTGAGTCATCTGACCCGGAAGGCCGCCGCCATCCAGGACGAGAATGACCTGACCATATGAGGTGGACGTCATGATTGTCGTGAATTTAGACGTAATGCTGGCCAGACGGCACATGAGCCTGACCCAGCTCTCAGAGGCCGTGGGCCTGACCATGGCGAATCTCTCCGTGCTGAAAACCGGCAAAGCCAAGGCGGTGCGCTTCACCACCCTGGACGCCATCTGTAAGGCGTTGGGCTGCCAGCCGGGGGACATTCTGGAATACCGGGAGGACGGGGACAATGAATGAATCCGCCGTCCCCATCCCCCAGGAGTCTCTTTCCTGGCGGACGATCGCCGCACCCCTTTGCGCGGTGGGGCTGTCCTGGCTGTTCTGGGCCAGCTTCGCCCCGGCCAACTGGAGACAGTGGACGTGGAATACCTGGAATCCCTGGGAACAGACAGCCTCCCCGCCCTGTCCCGGCTGGAGGGGGAGGCTGAGGACGACCACACCCGAACCCGCGCCAATCTTGCCGTCAGCCGCCTGACCGCCCAGGCTCAGGGGGAGCGGATATGGACACAATGGAAGCTGTCTGTTCACAAGGCCCAATAATATCAAAAAAGCGCGCCTGTCACGGCGCGCTTTTGGCTTCCATCTCCTGCCGCTCCCGGGCCAGGGCGCGGTAGAGGGTACTCCCGTTCCAGGGGGCGTTATGCTCCGTCAGGACGGCCTTCAGGCTCTCCCCCACCCGGGCGGTTTTCAGGGCGGACAGCAGTACGACGTTGAGCCGCCAGGACAGCGCAGGCACAATCACCCATCAGGCTGTGTGGTGGGGTTCCACCGCCGCCCCCTCCGCATAGGGACAGGCCCCGAAAAAGGCCCCCACCGGCTGGCCCAGTTCCTCCTGCCGCACCCGCCGCAGCCGAAGCCCCTGCCGGGCGCAGACTGTTTTCAGCCCCGTCCAGTCCTTCCCCTCAAATCCAAAGGCCGCCACCGTAGCCCTCATAGAACGTCCTCCCTAATAAAAAGTTTGATGGTTTCCCCCGCCTCCCCTGGACAGCAGGGGGCAAAGCCCCCGCACTGGCCAACCATTGTAAGACAATGCAAGGCGAAAAAAACACCCGCCAATCTACAATTTAAGGTTGTCCGACGATGCAGGGCGAGGAATTTTTTCGTCAGGTCGTGATGTGACGACGCAGGCGTACATAGGTACGTCAAGGAGGCACAGCGCGGCCTGGCGGAAAAAGACCCGCCCCGTCCGTAAAAGGGGCCGGAATCAAAATTGATTCCGGCCCCTTAGTCTGCTCCCATTTAATCCCCGTGATGTTTTCCGAGGTACGCCTCCTTGATACGCTCATCCGCCAACAATTCGGCGCCGGTGCCGGTCATGGTTATGCTCCCGGTCTCCAGAACGTAGGCACTGTGAGCCACCTGGAGGGCCATGTTGGCGTTTTGCTCCACCAGGAGGATGGTCACGCCCTCAGCGTTTATCTGGCGGATGATGTCGAAAATGCCCTTGACCACCAGGGGGGCGAGGCCCAGGCTCGGCTCGTCCATCATCATGAGCTTCGGCTTCGCCATCAGCGCGCGGGCCACGGCCAGCATTTGCTGCTCGCCGCCGGAGAGCGTGCCGCCCGCCTGCCACTGCCGCTCCTTGAGGCGCGGGAACAGGCTGTAGACATACTCAAAGTCGTCGGAGAGGTCGTCCTTCCGCAGATACGCCCCCATGATGAGGTTCTCCTTCACGGTCATATCCGGGAAGATACGCCGCCCCTCCGGGGACATGGTGATGCCGTGATGCACCACATTGGAGGGATCCATGCCGGTGATGTCCTCTCCGGCGAAGGTGATCTTGCCGCTTTTGGGCTTCACAAGGCCGGAGATGGTGCGCAGGGTTGTGGACTTTCCCGCGCCGTTGGAGCCGATCAGGGTGACGATCTGCCCCTCCTCCACGGAAACGCTGATGCCCTTGACGGCCTCAATGCCGCCGTAGTTGACCCGCAGATCCTCGATTCTCAGCAGCTCACTCATCCTCGCTCACCCCCAAATAGGCGTCAATGACCCGCTGGTTGCTCTGAATCTCCCTGGGGACGCCCTGGGCGATCTCGCTGCCAAAGTCAATGACGTAGATATAATCGGATATCCGCATGACCAGATCCATATGATGCTCGATAAGGAACACGGTCAGGTTATATTTCTCTCTCGTCTCGACGATGAAGTCCGCCAGCTCCTGTGTCTCCTGGGGGTTCATGCCCGCCGCAGGTTCGTCCAGGAGCAGCAGCTTCGGGTCAGTGGCCAGGGCGCGGGCAATCTCCAGCCGCCGCTGAAGGCCATAGGGCAGGCTCGTTGCCAGCTCGTCCTGGTACTGGAGAAGGTTCTGCTCCGCCAGCAGGTCGGCGGTCTCCTGACGCATACGGCGCTCCTCCTTCGCGCTTGTGCGGAAGGTGGCGGAAAACACGTTCTGCTTTGCCCGCATATGCTTCGCCGTGAGGACGTTGTCGAACACGGTCATGGATTTCCACAGGCGGATGTTCTGGAACGTCCGGGCGATGCCCAGGTGGGTTATCTTATCCGGGGAAGGATTCAGCACCGGGTCGTGGATATATTTCTCCGCGTCCTGGCCAAGGTACTGTTTTTTCATCTTCCCGGAGGGGTGGTTTCGCACCATGGGCTGCCCCATGAATTCCACGAGGCCGTTGGTCGGCTCATACACGCCGGTGATGCAGTTGAACGCGGTGGTTTTTCCCGCGCCGTTCGGCCCGATGAGGGCGATGATCTTGCCCTCCGGCACGTCGATAGTCAGGTCGTTCACGGCCACGACGCCGCCGAACTGCATGGTGACATTCTCCACATGGAGAACCATTTTTTCCTCACTCATTGCCGTCGCCTCCCTCACTGCCCTCGGCGGCTTTCGCCGGTTTCTTTTTTCGCTTCAATCGTCGCACCATGCCGGCGAAGGACAGCTCCTTATCGCCCATAATGCCGCGGGAGAAGAACAGCACCACCACCATGATGATGACGGAGAAGATGACCTTGCGGAAGCCGTCCCGGAAGAAGGGGACTGAGATGCCGAACACGGAGCCGCTGTCCAGAAACCGCAGCCACCACTCGTTGCAGGCGATATACAAAAACGAGGCGATACAGCTCCCGGTGACGGAGCCGATGCCGCCGATGACCACGATGAGCAAAATCTCATACGTCATGGCCGTCTTGAAGGCGGACGCCTGGATGGTGGTCTGATACATGGCGAGCAGCGCCCCGCCGACGCCGGCGAAGAAGCTCGAAATAACGAAGGAGAGCATTTTGTGCTTAAAGAGGTTGATGCCCATGGCCTCCGCCGCCACCTCGTCGTCCCGGATGGCCTTGAAAGCCCGGCCATACGAGGAGTTAATCAGCAGCACAATGAGCAGGATACTCACCATGGCGATAAGGAACGGAAAGATGGTGGAGAGCTTAAACACCGTGTCCCCAAAGGAAATTTTGATATCGGAAAAGCTTGTGTACTTCCGCAGCAGGTTCGAGCCGTTCGTAACGGTACCAAGACCGCTCCACTGGCAGATGGCCCGGATGATCTCCGCAAAGCCCAGAGTGGCGATAGCGAGATAGTCGCTTTTCAGGCGCAGCACCGGGATGCCGATGAGCGCGGCGAACGCCGCCGCGATAAGGCCCGCGATGATGATGCAGATGATGGCGCCGAGGAAGCTTCCGAGATTCGTCCCCAAAACGGAGCCGAGCGCCTCCGGGATGGAAAACTGGATAAGTCCGCCGTCAAAATACTGATACACGGCGGCGTGCTGGTCGGCCGGGATGGCGAAGATGGCGTAAGAGTAAGCGCCGATAAGCAGAAAGCCCGCCTGGCCCAGAGAAAACAGCCCGGTAAAGCCGTTTAGAAGGTTCATGGAAACGCAGATCAGGGAATAGATTGCGCCCTTTTTCAGCACCGGGATGAGCATAAGCGTAAAGGAGTTGGAGGGCAGGAAGTTATCCAGCAGAAACAGGAAGACGTACACCAGCGCGAGGGCGCATATGGCGATAACGTTACCAGTTTTTTTCTCCGAGGAAGTATATAATGTCTCGTTCATAATCGGCCCCTCCCCTCAGACCTTGTCGGTGGCCTTTTCGCCAAAAATGCCAGTGGGCTTCACGAGCAGCACCACGATCAGCAGCACAAAGGTAAAGGCGTCGGAAAAGACCGTCCAGTTGGAACCCATACTCTTGATAAGGTTCTCGCAGATGCCGATGACGAAGGCGCCGATGACCGCGCCGGGGATAGACCCGATGCCGCCGAACACCGCCGCCACGAACGCCTTCAGGCCCGGCATGGAGCCGGAGGTCGGGATGACGGAGGGGTAGTTCGTGAAGTACAGCAGAGAGCCGATGGCCGCCAGCAGGCAGCCGATGACAAATGTGGTAGAGATGACCGCGTTGATGCGGATACCCATGAGCTGACTGGTCTCAAAATCCTTGGAAACGGCCCGCATGGCCATGCCCATCTTGGTCTTCTGGATGAACGTCACCAGGGCGATTACCAGCACGATGGTCAAAATGGGGGTCACGACCGTCACCACCTTCGTCGTAGCGCCCCAGATGGTGATGGTATTGGAAAGCCAGGGGATGCTGGGATACACCTGGGCCAGACCGCCGGTGAAGTACAGTGCGCAGTTTTGCAGTAGGTAGCTCACACCGATGGCGGAGATCATCAGGGACATACGCGGCGCGGTACGCAATGGCTTATATGCCACGCGCTCGATCACGAAGCCCAGCGCCATGGTGACGATAAGCACCAGGGGAATGGATATGTACACAGGCAGGGAGGCGCTGGCATACACCATCACCAGACCCGCCACCATGAAAACGTCGCCGTGGGCGAAGTTTATCAGCCGCAGGATGCCGTACACCATGGTATAGCCGATGGCGATCAGGGCATACTGCCCGCCCACGGAGATGCCCGCCAGGATATAGGGCAGATTTGCTTGCAGGAAACTTGCCATAATGGCCCTCCGAATCATTTCTCTATATAGGATAGCTTTTCCCTTATGGAATCGCTTTTTTCTTAACTCGAAAATTGCAAGTGCAAGTTGAACACATCCGCGAAAAGCTTCAATAGAGTCC
>JAJQCH010000074.1 GCA_021202795.1 Oscillospiraceae bacterium | reverse complement strand
AGGTTCATAAATTCATTCTACCGAGTGTCCAACTTGCACTTGCAATTTGCGATCTTTTCTACGAATATTTCTCTTTATATGACAGAAAAGGACTATACCTCTACCACCTTGACCGGCGCCGTAACCTCAGCTTTCATGCTGGGTACATGCCTGTCCGGCCTGACGCTGGGCAAGGTTATGGGCGCGCTGAGGCGTTATACCCCCGTTTTGGCTTTTGGACTGCTGGCCCTAAGCTATCTGGTTCTTTTCAGCACACAAAATCTGTTTCTCATTTTTGTAGCCGCTTTTGTGGGCGGAAGCACGCTGGGCTTTGTTTTCCCCTATTTCATTATCACCACCGGCGCACGTGTCGATCCGGCTCTGTCCGTGATTTCCTCCTCGCTGATTGTATCCATCGCGCCGAATCTTGGTTCCTTCCTCTCCCCGGTGCTGATCACACCGCTGACCAATCTCTTTGTCAGCGAACGCATTGCGCCGCGTTTCCTGCTGGGCGCGATCCTGGCTATGGCGATCACGGTCATTTTGATCGTTATCAATATATACTCTAAAAAACACACCCAAACTGATCAGAAAGGATGATCCATTGATGAGTGAAAAATTCACCACCGAGCAGCTCACAGACCGCTGGGAGGATCAGCGGGACATCAAAAATCTGATGGGCAAGTACATCAATCTGACGCTCCAGAACCGGGATGCAGAAATCTTCGGTATGCTCTGGGCTGGAGAGGCCGATGTATGTCTTGGCTTCAACGATGGCTGGTATGTGGGTTCCTCCGCCGTGAGCAGCTATTATGATGCCGTTCATGACCGCAATGTTCTGGTTGCCGATCTTTTGCAGAAAAAGTTCCCCGAAAAAATCGGTGATAAGACCGCCGATGAGATCTTCGGCATTGGCACCTTCCGAGTCTACCCCATCGTGTGTCCCATCATCCAGATTGCGGAGGATGGAAAAACCGCCAAGGGACTTTGGTACGCCCAGGGATCTCAGGCGATCATCTCTTCCGCCGGGCCTACTTCCCACTGGACCTGGGGATACTTTGCCGCTGATTTCATTCGGGAAGACGACACCTGGAAAATCTGGCACCTGCAATTCACGAATGATGTGGACGCCCGGTGCGGTCATGACTGGGGAAAACCCGCCGAACCCATGGAGGAGCTGCCGGAGTTTGCACCTCTGAAGTATTTTGAGATGCCCGCCTATTCGGTGAAAGCAACTGTCCGGCCCTATTACAGCCCTGACCGTCCCCTGACCGGCGCGCCAAGACTGCCAGAGGAATATACAACCTTCGCGGACACGTTCAGCTATGGAATTTGAAAGGAGGCGCAAACATGAGCAGAACTTTTACTGAAGACGAACAGATCCGCCGCATCTGGGACATCGAGGACGTGAAAACGCTAATGTATACCCGCGTTTTCTATGTAGCCTCCGACTGGCGGGATAAGGAACTAAAAGAGCTTTGGGTCTCCCAGCCCGAAAATACCAAGACCGCCTCTTATGGCTCCAACTGGGGCTATTATGTAGGCATGGACGCCATCCGCGCCTGGTATGTGGACGCCCACAACGCCGAGCTGGAAGCGCAGAGCAAGGCAAACAACGCCCCCATCAACCAGGGAAATCTATACGCCCATCCCGCCACCACCGGCGTGGTAGAGCTGGCCCAGGACGGCAAAACTGCCAAGGGTCTGTGGTATTCCATCGGCCAGGAGACAAAGGCCAACGCGGAAGGCACCGCCGATGCCCGTTGGATTCTTGGCAAGATCGCCGCAGACTTCATCCGGGAGCCGGACGGCTGGAAAATCTGGCACATGGTCTTTTCTGTAGACGTGGACTGCCAACCCGGCGTGGATTACGGTACCTATCCCGTTTTCGAGGACTGGTCGGCCAATTCCACCAACCCGGTACGCAAGGAGTTCGGCGTTCCTACCATTGAAATGCTGACCCATGACGTAACCTTTAACTGGTGGGACGATTACCCACCCATGCCGCCGAAAAATTACGAGACATTCACCGATGACATCAGCTACGGCCCGGAGGGCCATCACTATCCCGCCAACCGCGGCTTCGGCGCACAGGAAGGGAGAAACTACAAATGAAAAAACATCTGAGTCTGTCTGAGCGCATCCGCAATGCCGGTGTGAGCCAGGAAGTAGAAAATGTAAAAAGCCGTCACGCCTTTCTGCACGCCCGCTGCGACGGCGCTACGGAGTACAATCATCTTTGGATTCATGGAAACAATGTAGGCTGGGGCCACGGCTTCGGTGGGATGCTGGGCTATGACCAGGTCTGCCACGGCAACATCAACGATTATGAATCTATGGGCATGGAGAACTGGCTGAAACTGAATAAGATATACCCGGAGGTGGGCGGAAAAGACTTCCGTCCTCTGATGGAGTGTTCTGTTCACACCCTGGCCTGTGACATTATCGAAGTAGCGGACGACGGTCAGAGCGCACGGGCGACCTTCGTCACCCCCGGCGCTATCAACACGACTCTCAGCCCTGACCAGGAAAAGTGGTGCCATATTCTCTGGGAGCGCTACGGCTCCGACTTCGTCGTCGATACCGATGGGCAGCTTAAGTATGTCAACGAACACGTTTGCCCGGATATTCTGACCGACCTGGACTATCGGGACTGGGCTGCCGAGGAATATGCCCGTCACACCGATCCTAACGCTCCGCCTCCCCCGCCGGTCACACTGGGCGGCCCCTTCGTCACCTATCCCGGCCCCTGGCATCACGAGTACGGTCTGTTTCAGACGCCGCAGAACGACGTTCCCTGGCCGGAGCCTTACCGCACCTTCTCTGAGACCGATCACTACAATAACCCTCGTCACTACGGCCAGGAAGAAATCGTCAAAGAATAACCCTTTTCAATTAACTTAAAGTCTGCAAAGGAGCAATATTATGAAGCATCCCAAATATCCCCATCTCTTTGAGCCTCTCTCTCTGCCGGGACTCACGCTGAAAAACCGGGTCTTCTCGTCCCCCACCTCCATTCCGCAAATGAACCCGGACGAAACCTTTACAACTGAAAATTTCGAGTATTACAAAATGCGCGCCGCCAGCGGCGTAGCCATGGTGTCTGTGGGCGAGGTCATGGTAGACCTACAGCGTGGCCGCAGCCATAAGCTCCAGCCTGGTATCAATGAACCGAACGCCAGAGCGCAGTTTACCAAGCTGGCCGATGTAATCCACTCCGGCGGTGCTGCGGCAGAGGTGGAGCTGGATCACGGCGGCTGCCTTGCCCTGCCCGACACCTTGGAGGACGGCAAGGCCTACGGCCCCTCTGCCTTCGATGACATCTGGGGCGACCACATCTATGAGATGAGCGAGGAGCAGATTCTCTACGCCGCAGATAAATACGCCGAGGCTGCCGCCAACGCCAAATCCTTTGGTTTCGACATGGTCATGATTCACGGCGGCCACGGCTGGCTCGTCCACCAGTTTCTCTCCCCTATCACCAACCAGCGCACCGACAAATGGGGCGGCAGCGATGAAAACCGTATGCGCTTCATGCTGCTGGTGGTGGACAAAGTGCGGCAGGCTGTGGGGAAAAACTTCCCCATCGACATCCGCATCTCCGGCTCTGAACGGGAGCCTAACGGCTATGGCCTGGACTTTGGCATTAAGATTGCCGAGGCTCTGGATGGCAAGGTGGACATGATCCATGTTTCCGCCGGTACCCAACAGGTTCCCTATACATACTGCCTGATGCACCCCACTCCCTTCCAGAAGGACATGGAAAACCTCAATCTGGCGGAGGAGATCAAAAAGCACGTCAAGAAGAGCTATGTCTGCACCGTGGGCGCGTTCAACTTTGGCGACCAGATGGAATCCGTCATCGCAGAGGGCAAGGCAGACTGCGTGGCCATTGGCCGGGCGCTGCTGGCGGATAACTTCCTCATCAAGAAGATCCGGGATGGTCGGGAGGACGAGATCACCCCCTGCCTGCGCTGCCATGAGTGTCTGGGCGGCATGATCAAGCACGACAATATGCGCTGCGCCGTGAACCCCCTGATCGGTCGGGAGAAGGAGATATTCCACCCTGTTCCCACCAATTTCAAGAAAAAAATTCTCATCGTGGGCGGCGGCCCCGGCGGTATGCAGGCAGCCCTGGAGGCCCATGCTCGCGGACATGAGGTCGTCCTGTGCGAGAAGAACGACAAGCTGGGCGGCGCACTGAAATTCGCCGACAGCGGCGCAGACTTCAAACAGCCCATCAAACGCTACCGTGACAGCCAGATTCGTAAGGTCATGGCCCTGCCCATCGACATCCGGCTGAATACCAATGTAGACGAGGCCCTGGTGGAGGAGATAAAGCCCGACGCCATGATCATCGCCGTGGGCGCGGAACCCCTGGTTCTGCCTCTGCCCGGCGCTGACGGGAAAAACGTCTTCATCGGCGCGGACATCATGCCGGACACCCCCATCGGGGATAAGGTCGTGGTCATCGGCGGCGGCTTCATCGGCTGCGAGGAGGCCATTATCCTGGCCCGTGAGGGGAAGGACGTGACCATCGTGGAGATGACCGACAACCTGGCAGTGGAGAGCAACTTTGTCTATCGCATGAGCCTGCTCCACGAAGTAGAGGCTGCCGGGGTGAAGACCGCCATGGGTCTCAAATGTACCCGCATTACCGAGGAGGGCGTGTACGCCCTGGATAAAGATAATGTGGAGCAGTTCCTCCCCGCTGACAGCGTAGTCATGGCCGCCGGTATGCGGCCCCTGACCGCCGAAGCTGACCGCCTCCGCAAGCTCCACCCCAACACCTACGCCATCGGCAACTGCGTCAAGGGCGGCACCATCATGAAGGCCACCCGCGACGGCCACGACGCCGTAGTGGATATTGGGCTGTAATTATCACAGGAACATGGAAATTTGAAATATTTTATTATTCATTAAATGCAAATGCGAGGTTAATACACATGACAAAAATCATCTCAGAACCATGGGTGGTTGAAAATACCTGCACCTTTGATTCTCTGACCATCGAACCCGGCGCTTCCATCACCGCGCCGGAGGGCAAATACGTCACCCTGACCATTGACGGCGTTGGCCACACGATAGAGCCTGGCGTCTATACCGGCGACGTCGCGCTGACTGTCTGCGACAACTTCACCCGCACCACGCTTCGTTTCGGCGAGGAGACCGTCAGCAACTTCCATGCCGGAGCCATCATCGATGATGGGAAGCTGTTAAAAAACAGCTCCGTTGCCGCCATCGTCTGCGGCGGAACCCTGACAGATAAGGAGGCCAACGATATATCCATCGAGTCTCACGAATGGGATTTTAACGGCTTCTATATCACCGGCAAGTCCAATTACGTCATCAACAACATGAATATGCTCCTGATTGGCGACGGCACCGACGACTTTGTCGGCATGGGCGCGGGCGTTGCCGTGACCGGCGAAGCCAAAGTCACCATCAACAACTCCAAAATCCATACCGAGGGTATTGGCCGGGGTACGATCTATGCCGGCGGCAACGGCGTAGTCTCCATGAACAACTGCGACGTGTCCACCATCAGCTATGTTCCCACTGAGGAGCAGCTTTTGGAGGGCGCAAAAACCCAGCGCATGATGGAGCCGCCCTGGGCCATCGGTCTGCGGGGCAATGGCAGAACGCTGAACCTGGCGGAAAACGGCGTGCTGAATTTGGACAACTGCCATGTCACCTCCAATAGCTGGGGCGTCCTTTCTGTGGACGGTGCCAGAGTCAATCGGATGAATGTGAAGGACAGTCTTATTGAGATCACCGGCTCCAACGGCTACGGCTGCTTCTGCATTTGCGATGACTTTATGTTCGACTATAAATCCCTGAACGACTACGGCTGCATTGACGTGATCGATCACTCTGTCTTCAACGTCCCCTATACGGCCACGCTGATGTCTCTCGGCAATGGCAAGGTGGAATTTAAGAATGGCAGCGTGGTAAATTCAGGCCGCTTCGGAGCCTTTATCCATCGGAACAACCACGGGCTGCTCCAGATTCACGAAAAATCCGTTTTCAATCGAAAATTGCAAGTGCAAGTTGAACACATCCGCGAAAAGCTTCAATAGAG
>JAJQCH010000060.1 GCA_021202795.1 Oscillospiraceae bacterium | reverse complement strand
AAGGTTCATAAATTCATTCTACCGAGTGTCCAACTTGCACTTGCAATTTGCGAACAAATTATAAAGGAAGATATATTACATGATGTGGAAATGGTGAATATACATCATGTCCGCTGATACATGGGGATATATCCGCTGCGATCCATAACGGCGCGGTAAGCAGGGCGCATGATGCGGCCCCCGGTCAGCACCTCTTCGATCCGATGGGCGCACCAGCCGGCAATGCGGGCGATAGCGAACAGGGGGGTATACAGGTCGGCAGGTATGCCCAACATACTATATACAAAACCGGAATAGAAATCCACGTTGGCGCACATGGGAAAGCCCTCTTTTTTCTTTTCCTGCAAAAGCTCCACACCGATGCGCTCCACACGCTCCCGCAGCTCCATGTCGCCCAGAAGACCCTTTTCGCGGGCCATGTTCCGGGCATATTTTTTGATGATGACGGCCCGCGGGTCGGATTTTGTATAGACTGCGTGGCCCAGGCCGTAGAGCTTGCCGGAATGATCGCCGCCTTCGCCGCTGAGAAGTGTCAGCAGACAATCCCGAATCTTGGTGTCGCTGCTGTCCTCATCCACATATTGGCGGATATACTCAAACATCTCCATGACCTTGGCGTTGGCGCCGCCGTGGAGCGGGCCTTTCAGGGAGCTGATGGCTCCGGCGATAGCGGAGAAGGTATCCGTCCCGGAGGAGGACAGGGCGCGGCAGACGAAAGCGGAGTTGTTGCCGCCGCCATGCTCCGCGTGGAGGATAAGCATCAGGTCAAGGAGCTTTGCCTCCGCGTCCGTATAGTTTTTGTCCGTTCTGGCAAGGCGCAGGAAGTTTTCCGCCAGGGACAGCTCATCCTTGGGGTGGTGAATATAAAGGCTCTTGCCATCGTATACATGGCGCTTCACGGCGTAGGTATGGGCCACGATAACCGGCAGCCGGGCAATCAGGCTGACGCACTGGCACATCAGCTTTTCCACCGACCTGTCCTCCGGGCTGGGGTCGTAGGCGTACAAAGCCAGAACGCCTCTGGCCAGGCCGTTCATCACGTCCGGGCTGGGATTTTTCAAAATCATGTCCTCAAAAAAACCGGGAGGCAGGGGCCGCACGTCCGACAGCATGGCAGAAAAAAGGTCGAGCTGCTTCTGATTCGGGAGCTGGCCCAGCAGGAGAAGATAGGCCACCTCCTCATAGCCGAAGGTGTCGTTTTCCCAGTGACTCTGCACCAGATCTGAAACGGAAATACCCCGATAATAGAGCTGGCCGTCCATGGGGATCCGTTCGCCCTCGTCCATCGTATAGCCCCGGACGCTGCCGATGCGGGTAGCGCCGATCATCACGCCGGTGCCGTCGTCGTTCCGCAGCCCCCGGTGGACGCGGGTAAAGTAGGCTGGGTCGATGGCGTATCTGTCCGCCGCGTCGGCGCACAGGACGGGCATATATTTGGTGAGTATGTGTTCCTGAGCTTCCATGGGATTCCTCTTCCCCTTTCCTGTCTGAATGTTTCTATTATAGACTCTCATTTTTGGTTTTGCAAGTTTTAATTTTAAAAAATTCAAATTTGGCCCTCGAAAACGAGAAAATACGGGTTTTTAAAGGTATTTTTGCAATTTGTCACAATATAGGCTCCAATAGATATATAATTTTTGTAATGTTTCACAGTAGAAAAACTGTTTACGAGAAGGGGCGTGACGTTGTATAATATGAGGAGAATGTCTATAAACAGGGGGATGAAATCATGATAAAGCTGACAGACAAGCCGGTCATGTGGCAAAAGGACGGGCCTGCGGAGCCTTCGCCCGCCGCAGACAAAACTAAGACCATGTCCGCCGGGGTGCTGACCGCCCACGGGGGACAGCAGGTGCGCTTCGACGCGCTTATAAGCCACGACATCACCTATGTGGGCGTGATACAGACGGCCCTGGCCTCCGGCCTGGAGCAGTTTCACATCCCCTATGTGCTGACGAACTGCCACAACAGCCTGTGCGCCGTGGGGGGAACCATCAACGCGGACGACCATGTGTTCGGTCTGTCCGCCGCGAAGAAATTCGGCGGGGAGTTTGTTCCGGCCAATATGGCGGTGATACACCAGTATGCAAGAGAGGCCCTGGCCCGCTGCGGGGGCATGATTCTCGGCTCCGACAGCCACACCCGCTATGGCGCCCTTGGCACCATGGGCATCGGCGAAGGCGGCCCGGAGCTTGTGAAGCAGCTTCTTGGCGATACCTATGAGGTGCCGGAGCATAAGGTTATACTGGTCTATGTGACAGGAAAACCCCGGCAGGGCGTGGGGCCGCACGACGCGGCGCTGGCCCTTTGCGGAGCGGTGTTCCCCAACGGCTTTGTGAAAAACGCGGTGCTGGAGTTTGCAGGCCCCGGAATAGCAGGCCTTTCCATGGACTGGCGTATGGGCGTGGACGTAATGACCACGGAGACCGCCTGTCTCTCCAGCCTCTGGCAGACAGATGAGAAGACCCATGCCTGGTTGGCCCTCCGGGGCCGGGGAGACGCTTACCGGCCCATGGCTCCGGAGGACGGGGCCTTGTACGATGGTATGGTGGAACTGGATTTGTCCGCCATCGTGCCGATGGCAGCAATACCCTTCCACCCCTCCAAGGCGGTGCCGGTATCGGAAATTGCGGGCCGCCGGGCGGGCCAGGGCATCATTGCCGGCTGCGCCGGCGGACTTCTGGAGAATATCGCGGAGGCCGCCGCCATTTTGAAGGGCCGCCAGACCGGGAACAGTTATTTCGACCTGTCCGTCTATCCCGCCAGCGTGCCGGTGAATATAGCAGCCATCCAAAACGGCTCCGTACAGGCCCTTCTTGAGGCCGGGGCGGTGCTGAAGCCCTGCTTCTGCGGGCCGTGCTTCGGGGCGGGAGACGTTCCGGCGAACGACAGCGTAAGCCTGCGTCACAGCACCCGGAATTTCCCCAACCGGGAAGGAAGTCAGCCCGGCCAGGGCCAGAAGGCGGAGGTCATTTTGATGGACGCCCGCTCCATCGCCGCCACTGCCGCGAACGGCGGCGTCATCACCCCGGCCACGGAGATAGACTATGAACCCCCGGTGGTGGAGGACTGCTACGACCCCGCCCCCTACGCCAGCCGGGTGTATCACGGCTTCGGGAACCCCCAGCCGGCGGAGGAGCTGCGCTACGGCCCCGGCATCCGTCCCTGGCCGGAGATTCCCCCCATGCCGAAGGATTTGGAAGTCACCTTCACGGCGGTGATTCAGGATCCTGTCACCACCACGGATGAGCTTATCCCGTCTGGGGAGACTTCCAGCTATCGCTCCGACCCCATAAAGCTTGCCTCCTTCGCCCTTTCCCGCCGGGTGCCGGAGTATGTGTCCCGCTGCCAGGTATTGCAGGCCCAAGGGAAGACCAGCGCCATATATGCCGTGAAGCCGGGAGATGGCTCGGCGCGGGAGCAGGCCGCCTCCTGCCAGCGGGTGCTGGGGGGCGCGGCCAATGTGGCCCAGGAATACGCAACCAAACGCTATCGCTCGAACCTTATCAACTGGGGCATCCTGCCCTTCGTGTACAACGAACCCTTTGAGGCCGAGCCGGGGGAGGTTCTCACCGTTCCCGGCATCCGGGAGGCCGTTGCCTCCGGGGCGGAGCAGGTGACGGGCCTTTTCCGGGGCCGGGAAATTACCCTGGGCCTGGGAACCCTCTCCACCAAGGAGCGGGAGATTCTGCTGGCCGGGTGCCTGATGAACTGGTACCGGCTGCGTAAGGAGGCGCAAAATGGCTGAGAAGATTACCATGCAGACCCCCATCGTGGAGATGGACGGGGACGAGATGACCCGCCTGATGTGGGCGCAGATTAAAGAGGAGCTTATCGCTCCCTTCGTGGATTTGAAAACGGAGTATTACGACCTGGGCCTGCCGGAGCGGGAGCGGACGGACGACGGCGTTACCATGGAGGCCGCAAAAGCAGTGGAAAAATGGGGCGTGGGCGTGAAGTGCGCCACCATCACCCCCAACGCCAAGCGGATGGAGGAATACCACCTCTCCCGGATGTATCCCAGCCCCAACGGCACTATCCGGGCCTATCTGGACGGCACAACTTTCCGCGCCCCCATCCTGCTGCCCGGCACCGTGCCGCTGGTGTCCTGCTGGAAGGAGCCGATCACCATCGCCCGCCACAGCTACGGGGATTTGTATAAAGGCACGGAGTACCGTGTCCCCGGCCCCGGCGCGGGGAAGCTGACGGGAAACGGCGCGGACAAAACCATTTTCGATTTCAAAGGTCCCGGCGTGGTGATGGGGATGTATAACACGGACGACAGCATCCGCTCCTTCGCCAGAAGCTGCTTCGCCTGCGCCCTGGACAAGGGCCAGGATTTGTGGTTTTCTTGCAAGGACACCATCTCCCAGACCTACGATGGCCGCTTCCGGGACATCTTCCAGGAGGTGTACGACGGGGAATATAAAGACCGCTTTGCCGCGGCGGGCATCACCTATTTCTATACTCTGATAGACGACGCAGTGGCCCGCTGTATGCGCTCCCAGGGGGGCTTTGTCTGGGCGCTGAAAAACTATGACGGGGACGTGATGAGCGACATGATCGGCGCGGCCTTCGGGGCCTTGGCCCTAATGAGCAGCGTGCTGATTTCTCCGTCGGGGCGGTATGTATACGAGGCCGCCCACGGCACCGTCACCCGCCACTGGTATCGCCGCCAGCAGGGAGAAAAGACCTCCACCGACCCCATGGCCACCATCTTCGCCTGGGCCGGGGCCTTGCGGAAGCGGGGCGAGCTGGACGGACTGGCTGACCTGCAGGCCTTCGGAGACCGGCTGGAGCAGGCCAGCCTCCAGGCCATCGGGGACGGCGTCGTCACCAAGGACATGGCTGCCCTCACCGGCGCGGAGACCAGCGTGGACACCGAAACCTTCCTCTCCGCCGTCCGCGCCCGCCTTGGCTGACGAGGACGGACAGGCTCCCATAAAGAAATGCAGGGCAAGACAGACCCGCTGCGGTTTGTCTTGCCCTGGTTTATTGAGAGGAAACTATTAATCGGAATTGTTTTCTCTCAGTATTTTTTCAAGAAACAGATGATTGTCATGTGCTATTACATCCCCAACTTTCATAGGCGCAGTTGCAACTATTTCAAAACCCATTTTTCGATACAATGAAACTGCGGGAATATTTTGGCTTCCAGTGTCAAGCCGTAATGCTTTACAAGAATTGGATTCGGCTAATTCAATCGCATACTTTACAAGAGATGCAGCAATCCCTTTTCCAGACATACTCGGACGAACCATAAGCAAGTGAATTACCATCACCTCTTTATCCCCACACCGGCTGCTCCAGCAAATATTTCTATATTCTGATGGCTGTTTATCATCCATTATTATACTTCCACAAAGCTCATTCTCCCTTATATAGACATATAAGGAATTGTTTTTCAAAGCATTCTCAGCATCTTTTCGAGTTGGATAAACATTCTTCTTGAACACCGTAAATGCACCATGCGCTAACTCATATTCAAAATGTTCATTATACGCATTTTCAATCGCTTCAATATCATCCGTATTTGCTGGCCTGATCATCAGAAGCACCTCCGCAACTCCCCGATAAATCGGAAGCTGTCACGCTCGTTTAATAGGATGCCGTATTACGGTTTTCCACTTTTCCGGCGCAACCCTTCTGGCATCAGACAAATAGATTTCGTGATGCAGTCTTGTGTCTGTCAAATCGTTTTCATATCCATTCGCTTCAAGATAAGAATCCATCAAGGCTACCGTTTCAGGCTCATTGTCAAATGCTCCGATGTGCATAATCTGAACGCACAGCCCTTCTTCAATGGTAAGAAATTCGGCAGATGAACAGTCAAGCTTTTTCTTCTTCGCCGCTGTTTCCACCGCCCAATCAAAATCAGACGTTGAAATAAAATCAGGCAATCGTATGACGGAAATCCAGTGAAAGGTGTCCTTATTGCTATAATCAATGCCGCTTACGTTTTCCTGCCACCAGAATCCCTCAAGCGGAGGAACCACATACTCAAAGAATCCTTCAATTTTGTGATCCGTTTTATAACGGTCGATTGTAAAATGAAGTTGAACACCTAAAAAATCCATAGCAATTGAATC